>JBGUKW010000293.1:0-23028 GCA_045114665.1 Candidatus Xenobia bacterium
ATCCTCAATTATAGTCTCTTTTTTTGAAGGGAAAAACCAATCATCATATTTTTTAAATAATTCATGCGAAATTAATTTACTCCAAAGCGAGCATGTTTTATTTAGAAGAGCATTAGGACTATCTTTAGCTGTAAAAACAAAATCATCAAAATTCTTGACTTTTGGAAAACATCTTGCATAATCTGAATCAATATATGGATTTTTTGTTTTTCCGTCATATTCAAAATATTTTAAATAGACTATATCTGATTTATTTCTTACTGCATTTTCATATAGTGATTTTAAAGCATGTTCTTCCAATAAATCATCTGAATCTATAAATAAAATATAATCCCCTATCGCTTTTACAAGTCCATTTTTTCTTGAAATAGAAGCACCAATATTTTCTTGATTTATCAAAATAATTCGATTATCGTTAAAAGATTTTATAATTTCTTCTGTTTTGTCAGTGCTTCCATCATTTACACACAAAACCTCAAAATCATCAAAATCCTGTGATAAAATAGAATTTAAACATTCAGAAATATATTTTTCAGCATTATATGCAGGCATTATTAAAGAAATCTTTGGCATATTTCCCTTCTCTATTCTTCTTTTTCTGATTCATCATCATCTTGTTTAAAGTATGATTCATATAGTTTTTCATAAAGTCCGCCAGATGTGATCAAAGTCTTATGTGTACCACTTTCTGCAATCTTTCCATTGTCAAATACAAATATCTGATCTGCCTTTTGAATTGTTGAAACTCTGTGTGCAATAATTATTGTAGTTCTATCTTTAAATAACCTATCAAGGCTTTCTTGAATCAATTTCTCACTTATTGCGTCAACAGATGATGTAGCTTCATCAAGGATTATAACTTTAGCGTCCTGTAACAATGCCCTTGCTATAGCTATTCTCTGTCTCTGTCCACCAGAAAGAGAAGAACCTCTTTCACTTACCTTTGTATCATATCCATTTGGCATTTCTTCGATAAAATCATGTGCATTTGCTGCCTTTGCCGCTGAAATAATCTGTTCCATTGTGGCTTCAGGTCTTGCATAACAGATATTGTCTTTTATAGTACCTGTAAATAAAACTGTCTCTTGTGGAACAACGGCTATTTGACTTCTGTATGAATGTAAATTTACAGTAGAAATATCTATATCGTCAACAAAAATTTTTCCAGAATCAGGGACATAAAGACGATCTAAAAGTGCTGAGGTAGTTGTTTTACCACTTCCACTATGTCCCACAAATGCAATAGTTTGTCCCTTTTTAATATCTAAATTCAAACCTTCCAAAACAGGAACATTTTCTTTATACTTAAATGTAACATTTTCAAATTTGATTTTGCCCTCAATAGGTGGCATATCTTTTTTATTTTCTTCTTCTTCAAGTGGAGAATCAAGTATTTCAAAAAGTCTTTTTGCTGAAACAGCAGAGCCAGTAATTGAAGCCATACTCTGTGAAATTCTATTGAGTGGGTTTGTAGCCATAATCATATAGCCCCAAACTTCAAATATTTCACCAACACTAAATCCTTGAATCCAACTTAGACCATAAGGAGCAACTCCATTTGCTTTTGTAACAATCTGTAAACCACCATATCCAATAGCACTTGCAATTCCAAGACCAGCAATGACTTCAACAATAGGAATTTGAACAACTTTTAATTTGATTACATTCATTATGTGTTTAAAAAGAGTATGGTTTTCATCAGAAAAACGCTTTATTTCTCTGTCTTCCATTGCAAAACTCTTTACTGTCCTTATTCCAGAAACAGCTTCTTCAATCGTACTGTAAATAGTTGACATCTGTCTTTGATTATTGTCAACAGCTTTTTTTACAAATTCAGAAAATTTTCCAATAGTAAGCCCAACAATAGGACTTATTAAAATAACGACACAGCTCATCTGCCAATTTTTGAAAAACATAGCAATAATTGAGAGAACAAGTATTATTATATCGTTCAAAAAATTGATTATACCAAGACCAAAGACATCGCCAAGTTTGTCTGCATCATTCGTTATTCTTGTCATTACATCGCCTGTGCGGAACTGTTCAAAATTCTTTAAAGGCAATTTTTGAACATGTTTAAAAGTGTCATTTCTAAGATCTCTTACAGCAAAATTGACACCAAGTGGAATCAAATAACCTTGAAGAAAATAGAAAAGACCTTTACCAACCAAAATGCAAAAGAAAAATATCAAAACCATTTGTAGAGCTTCCAAAGATTTTGACTGTGAAACAGCTTCTTTTCCTGCAAAAACAACATCATCCATAACCTTTTTAATCAAAAGAGGTTGTGAAAGTGTAAATAAATTTACGCATGCAGTACATATGAATCCCAAAACAATGTACCAAACATATTTTTTTAAATAAACCATAGCCCTTAGCAAAGGCTTTAAATCATTCTTATTCATATCTATTTATTATCCAATTAAAATTTTTCGAATATATAAAAATTTACTTTTTCCCTTCTTTTTCCTTCTTTTATGGCAATTTATAAAAAGGCAAAAAAAAGGACTTTTATCTCAGATACAAATATCTAAGATGAAAGTCCATTATTTTAAAAACTAATTTTCAATTTATTTATCTTTTTTAGGTTCATTTTCAAAATGAACATCTTCTGCTTCTTCTAAATATGTCGCTTTTTTATCTTTTTCTGGCTCTTCTTCAGATTTTTCTTCAGACTTTTCCTGAGATTTTTCCTCTTCATCAGAATCTTCTTCTTCGTCCTCAGATTCTTCAGAATCATCTTCGTCTTCAGAATCTTCTTCATCGTCATCAGATCCTTCAGAATCATCTTCGTCTTCAGAATCCTCTTCATCGTCCTCAGACTCTTCAGAATCATCTTCTGAATCCTGCTTTTCTTTTTCCTCGGCTTCATCTTCATTTTCGAATTCTTTTTCTTCTTCTACTTCTTCAGAATCAGCTTCTTTCGAATCATCAGAATCTTTATCTTCTTCAGATTTTTCATCTTTATCTGATTTATAACCAGTTATCTCAGCATCTTTGGGAAAATACAATTCTCTTGCAACATATCCTGCACTGATTACAGCAGAAATATTAATAGCTGTTCCTGCTATTGCTCCAAAAAATGGAAGAAGTTTTGAAGAACAAGATTTTGTAAACTGTTTTAATATCATTTTTAATAAGAAAGGTGATACACCATTCTCTATTATTTTTCTTATTCCAATAGTACCTGCTACAGCACCTGCAGAAACTCCCATACAAGCAAGAACTTCATTAAATCTTGAATCTTCTATTGGTTCTTTTCCTGCCAAAATAGCTATTTTCATAATCATTTTTGTTTGGAATAAAAGCAAAAGGAGAAAATCTGGAACAGCAAAAAGAAGATTTATTGGCCAAGGAATTCCACCTGTTATTCCACCTGAGATAGCAGCAGAAACAGATGTCTTAGTAATCAAAACATCACATAATTCATAAGATGAAATCTCAGAATATTCATCTTGTAATTGCTTAACTTCACTTTTCAAAACCTCTTCATCTATTTGACTAAATAGAAAAGATTCCAAAATTTTCATGAAATCATTTTTCATAAAGAATCCTCCTTTCAAACAAAACAATTAAATACAATCATATTCATAATGGCGTGGTATGACATGAACACCTTTTTCAGTAGTATGTCCACCTTCGAGCAATTTTTTAAATATAGCGACCTTTTTAGTATGTTCGATCTTGTATTTTTCGACATCTTTTATATCATAATCAAGAGGCGGAACTTCTGGAATCCACAGATTGTCAGGTGTTATTACTGTTCCTGCAGGAATCTTTACATTTTTGTCAACAATGACTTTATCCAAAATGCAATGTCTTCCAATATCAACATTGTCAAACAATATACAATTTGTTATTCTTGAATAGCTGTTAACTCTGACTTCAGGAGACATAACAGAATTTTCTACCCAACCACCTGAAATGATACAACCATCACTGACTATAGAATTTACAGCTTGACCACTTCTATCTCCACCTGAGAATACAAATTTTGCAGGTGGCATACTATCTGTAACAATTCCATAAATAGGCCAAGATTTATCATATAAGTTAAATATAGGTTCTACCCCAGTCAAATCCATACTTGATTCAAAATAACTGTCAACAGTTCCGACATCTCTCCAATATCCAATTTCTGTGTCTTTTATCTCATTTTTAGACCAACGATTTGACATGAAATCATATACATAGACATTTGCAGATTTGCAAAGTTTTGGAATTATATTTTTCCCAAAATCATGAGAAGTCTCTTTATCACTGAGGGCAGCATCTTCTGTCAATGCTTTTATTATGACATCTCTCTTGAAAATATAATTTCCCATAGAGACAAGTGCATGTTTTGGATCGCCAGGAATTGGCTTTGGATTTGGTGGCTTTTCTTCGAAATTGACCATCTTAAAATTCTCATCAACTTCAATAACACCAAAAGAGCTTGCCAACTCTATTGGAAATCTAATAGCACAAACTGTCAAATCGGCATTTTTCTCTGTGTGAAAATCAACCATGCTGTCAACATTCATTTTATAAATATGATCGCCACCAAAAACTGCAACATAGTCTGGCTGTGTCATATATATCTGCATTATATTTTGATATACACAATCAGCAGTACCTTTATACCATGAAGGTGGATTTGGTCCTAAACATCTTATAAACTCTGTGCGAGAACCAAGTCTTTTTGCCCATGCTGTTTCTATGTGCTGAACAAGTGAAAAAGATTTGTGCTGTGTCAAAACGCAAATTTGTTTTATTCCTGAATTGAAAAAATTGGAAAGAACAAAATCAATGATTCTATATTTGCCACCAAAGGGGACAGCAGGTTTTGCTCTTACATCACTTGTAAGAGATTTCAATCTTCTACCTTCTCCGCCAGCCATTATTATTCCGAGAACTTTTTTCATAAAAACCTCCTATACCCTGTCGCTATAGTCATGATAACATGAAACAACTGCAATATTAGATTCAGTAAAATGAAGTTTTGATTCAAGGCGTTCATAAGCCTCTTGATCTTTTGGATCAAATTTTTTGTTTTTTGTCATCTTTCCATTTTTTATTGTAATCCCACTTGGAAAAACACATCTCTTGTCAGCAATAACATTTTCTAATGTACAATCTTCACCAACTTGTACATCATTGAATAAGATTGTCTTATTTAAAACTGTTCTTTCCCCTACTCTTGCATTTGGAAATAAAATAGCAGTATCAATCTTCTTTGCATTTATGACACAACCATCACTTATTATCGAATTTTTGACAGAAGAAGTTTCAACTATTCTTGCTGGTGGTAAATTGTCTGTATTTGTAGAATAAATAGGCCAATTAGGTTCATAGCTACCCAATTTACTTTCTGAATCTAAAAATTCAACAGAAGACTTCAAATAATCGTCATAATTTCCCATTGGATACCAATAAGAATTGTCGCAATTTTCAATATCATATTCGCATATTTTATATTCTTTTGATTCAAACATTTTTGGAATTATGTTTCTTCCAAAATCATGAGCAGATTCTTCGTCAGACATTTTTGAATCTTCTTCCAAGACTTTCAAAAGTACATCTGTTTTGAAAATATAATTACCGAGAGAAATTTTTGTGAATTCAGAATCTTTTTCAATAGGAGCTGGAGTTTCTGTTTTTTCACTAAAAGAAGTAATAACTCCATTATCATCTGATTTTATGATTCCAAAGCGTCCTGAAGCCTCTTGAATCGAATATTTTAAAGATGATATTGTCAAATCTGCATTCTGTTGTTTATGAAATTCAAGCATTTTTCTAACATCAATACTCGAAATTTGCTCTCCACCAAAAACAGCTATATAATCTGGCTTGTCAACTCTAAGGTTGTCTGACATCTGCCAAACACTATCTGCAGAACCTTTTTGCCAATTAGGAGGAACTGGACCAATAACTCTAAAAAATTCATCCCCAAAACCAAAACGAGGTCCCCAGTTTGCTTGAAGATGTTCTGAAAGAGATATTGACTTATCTTGTACAAGTACATATAATTTCTTTATGTAAGAATTAAAAAAACTTGACATAACAAAATCAATTATTCTAAATTTGCCACCAAATGGAATAGCACTTTGAGCCCTAACATCACTTGTAAGATATTTGAGCCCACTCTTTTTTCCACCTGCCAAAATTATTCCAACTATGTTATCTTTAAACATACAACACTTTTCCTCCAAATGTTATGTTTTTCTAATTTTTATTAATACAATTTTTATCAATAATTTTCCTTTAGATTTTTTTTTATAAAAGACTTTAAAAAAATATAAATATAGAGTATAATTATAAAAATATATAAAAATTTGGAAAAATAACTATGACAGATGAAGAAAAATTTCAAAAGGCTTATGAATATGCAGAATTAATGCACAGAGGACAAAAAAGAAAAGGTGGAAAAGATTATATTACACATCCACTTGGTGTTGCAGAAATAATAAAAAAATTAAACAAACCTATTGAATATCAAATAACAGCACTTTTTCATGATTTACTTGAAGATACAGAAGCAACAGAAAAAAAAATCAGAGAAATTGGCGGAGAAAAAGTCCTTGAAGCTGTAAAATTACTTACTAAAGAAAAAGGATATAACACAAAAAATTATCTCGAAAAAATAAAAAATAATGAAATAGCAATATTTGTAAAAGCTACAGATAGATTGCACAATGTGAGAAGTCTTGTAGAGGCTGATAAAAAATTTATAGCAAAATATGTAAAAGAGACAAGAGAATATTATCTCGATTTAAATATTCCTGAAATTGATATAAAATCAGCTCTTGAAGAAATAGAAAAACTGACGAAGGATTAATATTTTTTATGAAATATAAAACAATAGCAATCATTGCAATTCTATTTATATCAATAACTAAATTTGCACTTGCTGAAAATAAAATAAAACCAATAACAGTAAATATATCAGAACAATATATAGAAATATTTTTAGAATCAAATAAAAAATTTGAAATAAATGATACAAAACAAAAAGAGATTTTGATATTTGAGATAACTCCATCACTTGGTGAAAATGATATATATGAAGTTGACAGAGGATTAATACAGACAATACATGTTGACTCTAATTCAAAAATAACAAAAATAAAAGTATTTTGTATTTCCCCTGCACAATATAAAATAATTGAATCAAATAAAGATTCAAGATTCAAAAAAATAATAAAAATAGCCCAGACAGAAGTATATGGAAAAGCAAAATCACGCTCTATAAAAACAGTAGATACTTATGAATCTGGAAAAAGCCTTTTGACAGATATGGCTGTAATGATTGAATCTTCATCAGATATTTCTAAAAAATCAAAAAAAGAAAAAGCTGGATTTTTTCCTAAAAAAGTTCTCATTGCTGAAAAAAAAGCAGGTTTTAAAGACAATATAAAAATAATGCTTTCAAGTAATAAAAAACCTGAACCTACAAAAGCAGGAAAAACGATGTCCGATTTAAAAAATATATTGGATTTTGTACCTCTTGAAAAAAGTGAAGTGATAAATGAATCATTCAATGATAAATCTTTTGCAAGTATAATTCAATATTTAGGCAAAAAATCTGGAAAAAATGTGATAATAGCTCCAACAGTAAAAGGCAAAAAAAGTATTGAATTTAGTGATATGAGTCCAGAAGAAGCTATAAGTGCATTATTACATGGCACAGAATATGAATTTAAAATAATGAAAAATACCATTTTTGTGGCTCCAAATAATTTAATGGAAACATTGACACAAAAACAAAATATTTTTGATGAAACAACAGATATAAAGAAAAAAGAAGTTTTCGTCTTAAAATATGTAAGAGGAGAAAAAGCAATACAAGCACTTGAAAAGAATTTTCCTAATGCAGAATATACATTTCACTCTAAATTAAATGCCTTTGAAGTAATTGCAGATCAAGAGACATTGGACGATATAGAAGAAATGCTTGAATATATAGATGAACCAGAGGCAAATGAAAACAAAATTGTAAGAGAATTAAAATTAAATGAATATATTCATAAAAAAATTAAACATAAACGCAGAAATTCCGACATATAAAACAAAAGGAGCTTCTGGAGCTGATTTATGTGCCTGTTTGGAAGAAGATATTACAATAAATCCGAGTGAATTTAAAGTAATCAAAACAGGAATATCAGTAGAAATTCCAAATGGCTTTGAAATACAGGTAAGACCTCGAAGTGGTTTAGCTTTAAAATATGGAATTACTGTTTTAAATTCACCTGGTACAATAGACAGTGACTACAGAGGAGAGATAGCTGTAATATTGATAAATCATGGAAAAAAACCATTTATAATAAAGAATAAAGATAGAATAGCTCAAATTGTATTGGCGAAAACAGAAAAAGCTAATTTTATCGAAAAAAAAGAACTTACAGAAACTGAAAGAAATAAAAACGGTTTTGGAAGCACTGGAATATAATTCAGTCAAATTGGGTATCTAAAAATGGAACAAAAGAAAGATAAAAAAGAAAAAAAGAAAAATAAATTTAATTTTACAAGACTTTTGCTGGTATCGGTATTTTCAATACTTGGAGGCATAATTATCTTTATTGCAGTAGGTGGGTATATATACAGTATAACTCCTCCAGGAAAGACAACTTCTATTTATGATGGTTTCAAAATTTTAATGAAACCTGGTACTACTGCATTTAGTGGAAAAGATACCCTTAACATATTATGTCTGGGACTTGATCACAACTACACAGAGCAAGGAATTTTATACACAAAAGGAGCAAGAACAGATACTATATTTGTTCTTTCAATAGATAAAGAAGCCAAATATGTAAACATGCTCTCTATTCCAAGAGATACTTGGGTTTATATAGATGGTTATGGCTATAATAAAATAAATAGTGCTTATTCATTTGGTGGTCTTGAATTGGCTAAAAAAACCATATCTGAATTTTTGGGCATCAAAATTGATCACTACATAATAATAAAAATAAAAGCTGGAACTGAAATTGTCGATGCACTCGATGGGCTTAATATAGATGTTGAAAAAGATATGGATTATGATGACAACTGGGGAAATTTACATATTCACCTAAAACAAGGAGAACAAAAATTGACAGGCACTGAAGCTGTCGGATATGCTCGTTTTAGACATGATGAAGAAGGCGACTGGGGAAGAATGAGAAGACAGCAACAGGTAATAAATGCACTTGTAAAAGAATTAAAAAAGCCTGAAAATCTCCTAAAAATAGATAAATTGATAAAAATAGCAAATGCAAATATTGAAACAGATTTAAAGCCTGCTGAAATGCTTGACATCTGTAGATGTTATAAAGATTTTGACAAAAAAAATATGGCAACAGGAATTATCCATGGATATGATGACACAAATGCTGACGGTCTTTCAATAATAATTCCAGATAACAATGAAAAGATAAGACTTGTAAGACAATTACTATTGAGACAAGAAGAAATAATAATACCAAATGGTTGTA
Source organism: Candidatus Xenobia bacterium (assembly GCA_045114665.1). Classification (GTDB taxonomy): domain Bacteria; phylum Vulcanimicrobiota; class CADAWZ01; order CADAWZ01; family CADAWZ01; genus CADAWZ01. The sequence continues at coordinate 9,456 of JBGUKW010000293.1, forward strand.
CTGTAAAAATCTTAAATGGAAGCCAAACAGAAGGGCTTGCCTCTGAACTTGCAGACTATTTTGAAACCAAAGGATACAAAGTTTCTCGCATTGGAGATGCAGATAAATATGATTATGAAGATTCTGTAATTATTCCAAACAATGCAAAAAAAGGTTCTATAGAAGAAATAACAAATCTTCTCGGATATATAACAGTTGGACAAAAGCAAGAAGCAGAAAGCAATGAAGATTATACAATCATCATTGGCAATAAATGGCTGAAATGGAAAGAAGAACATCCAAAAATATTCACAAAAAAAGAAGCAAAAGTTGAAGCCCCACCTGTTGATAACTATCCAAATTATTATAATTCAAATAGAAATTATAATAACTACAACAATTATAACAGTGGTTATGAAAAAAATTACACTGAAGTAACACAGCAACCATCCACTTCAACTACAGAAACTCAACAAAACGATCAATCTCAAAAAACTGAAAATGATTCTACTTCTTCAGATCAACAAAAAGAAAATAATGTAGAAGGTGAACAAAAAGAAAATAAACAAGAGGCAACAGACAAACCTATTGAGCAACAAACTCAAGAAAATATCCAACAAAATACAAATACAGAAACTGTTGAGGAAACACCAAAGCCAGAAGTCATTAAAATTCCTCATGTTGAAACACCAACTGAACAACCTATACAAACAGATGAGATTCAAAATCAAGAGGTAAAAGGAACGATAATTGAAGTAGAAGAACAAAGTGTAGAAGAATAAGTGAACAAAAAAAGTTCTCGATACAAAATTGTACCGAGAACTTTTTTTACTCTTTATAAATTAATGATGTGGTGGTCTTGGTCCGCCCATTGGAGGCTTAGGTCCTCCGCCTATTCCACCTGGTGCTGGATGATGTCCACCCATTGGAGGCTTAGGTCCTCCACCTATTCCACCTGGTGCTGGATGATGTATCACAACAGAACCTCCATGATGTGGCATTGGTGGTGGAGGTGCTGGATGATGTACATGACCTCCATGATGATGTGGCATCGGTGGTGGAGGTGGAGCTGGATGATGAATATGTCCAGGTGAAGGATGATGTATATGTCCTGGTGTACTTGGAGCAGGATTATATACAATAGGTTCATCATCAAATACTGGAGGTTTTGGATTAGATGTTGGTGGAGGAGTTGGCATTTCAGGTTTATTCTTATCAAGTGCATGTTGAATTGCAGCACCTGCTATTCCACCTGTCAATGCTCCTAAACCTGCTCCTGCAAGAACTCCTAAAGTTGTATTCAATCCAACATTAACGCCTGTTTCAAATTTGACATTTGGAGTTTGGTATGTTCCCAATTTTTCAACACCAAAATCAGGATGGAATGTATGCCAATAGCCATCAACAACTTCATAATCCTGATAATGTTCATTACCATATTCATCTGTTCCTATATATTGACTTTCTGTATGAGTATCTTCAGTTATAACCTCGTCATATCCCTCTAAAGTCTTATGCTTAATGTCATGAGATTGCCAAGTAACAACTGGTTTGCCGTAATCGGAATAAGTCTTTGTAACATCATGCATTACTGGCTGACCATTTTCTATAACTGGATTTTGAACAGTTACATTTTGAAGTCCACTTGGAGATGGACCAGGAGACCAACTATAATAATCAGAAGGAATTTGTCCCAAATTTTCCTTCATCATATTTGGCTCTTGCCAATCAAGTGTTACAGACTGAATATCATTAGTTGCTTTTATCTTGTTTAAAGACATATTATAGGCAGTAATACCGCCAGCAATTCCGCCGACAGTTCCACCGATAACAGCTCCTTTTATAGCTGAAGACTTTTCACTGTCAGTCATCTTCTTAAAAGGATTGCCTACTTTTTTCTGAAATAAACCCTTTTTTAATTCAGGTTCTTCTTTTTCTGATTTTACCAAAGTATCTTGTGTTTGCAATTCTGAAGTAGCATTTTGATTTTGTTCAGCTACTTTTGCAGAATTAGCATTTGACAAAATAGAACTTGCTGTAAAATTTGTTATTGTTGAAGATATAGAGTTCATAAAATATCCCCTCCTAACCTCCCTAAGGGAGGAACTATCTTTTATAAAAAAAACCTTCTATTTTAACTCAAATTATATTATACATAAAATTTTAAAAATTTAAATAGACAAAATGTTAAAATTACAAAGAATTTAAAGATATTTTTTGATTTTCACCTTTTATATAATCTAATTAACAGAACTTGCTCCCAAAGGTGCTCCTTTTGCTGTTCCATTATAAATTACATTTTTGACACCTAAAAACGCATTATCCCCTATCTCAACAACACTATTTGGAATAATTAAATCAACCTTCTTAGTTTCTACCTACATAAGCCCTAATTTTTCTGAGAATATAAACAGCCTCATCAAGATTTATACCCTTTACCAATATATTTGGCTTATTAGAACTATAATCTTCACACAAAGCCAATCCCAAATTATTATTTTTTCTATTGTTATTAAACAAATCTAAATTTACTTCAGTATTTTCCATTATAGCTCTACCAATTTTTGCCCCAATATTAGCTCTACGTAAAATACGTTTATTGATAACAGTTTCAAAAATTCTAAAAGAAGAAGTATTTTGAATTGATATTACTCTATTGTTCTTATTTCCAAAAATTCCCTGTTCTTCTATTTTAACTTGATACTTATTAACAATTATTTTACACTGATTTTTTTTCTCAAAAACAAATTCAGAATCGTCAGCTTTTAAAATTGTAATATTTTTAAGACCTGTTCCTAAATATTCATTTTCTCTCGGTAAATTCAATATGCGTTTTGCTTCATTCAAAAAAACAACAACAAACAATTTTGACAATATACGATAATCAGAAATAAAAAAATCAAATATATCTTTATCTTTTTTCAAATCAGGGAGATGAACTGGTTGCAAAGATTTTAAATAAACAGAAAAAATCATTAGATTATATCTATTATCACTATCAGATGTAACTACTGAATCCTTTGAAGCTCCATGAAAATCAAGATAAATATCTGAAATATTATCTCTATGTATAAAAACTCGACTTTTATTTGTTGTTACCTCAATCCCCTGAGGAGTTATCGTAAAATAAACTTTTGTCTTAAAAAAAGTAAAAATAAAAAGAGATGATAATATGGAACCAAAAATCATTAACATAAATAAACAGGTAAATTCTGAATTACTATTAATAATTAACATTATAAAACCCAACATAGCTATAGACCAAAAAACCACAAACAAATGTGAATTTTCAAGAGTTCTTACAAAACTACTTCCGGAATGATTTGTAAATGTCAATCTATCTTCTTCAACTTTTAAATCAAAATCATATTTTTTATCTAAAAGCACATCTTTTAAAAATATTTTTTTGTTATATTCTTTTTTTTGGCTTTCGAATGCGTCTTTAAAACTCTGCCCCATGCTTTGCAAGCCATCAACTAATCCTTTTCCAATATCATCTAAAATTCCCATTTTTACCTCCATATATAAAAATAGCTTGTAAACAATAATTTTTACAAGCTATTTCAACAACATAAAATTAATATAAAATTTTACCTAAAGCCACATTCTTTAAATGAAGTCCATATTCAGAAGAGCCATATTTTTCAGCTGTTTTTAACAAAATTTCTTTACTAATCCAACCTTCAGTATATGCAATTTCTTCAGGAGCTCCAATTTTTAGTGAAAGTCTTTTTTCAATAACTCTTATATATTCTCCAGCTTCGCTCAAAGCAGTTATAGTACCAGTATCAAGCCAAGCATAGCCTCTTCCAAGTGTTACAACTTCAACATTGTCTTTTTCAAGATAAATATTGTTTAAATCAGTTATTTCAAGCTCGCCTCTTTTGCTTGGTTTTAAGTTTTTTGCATATTCACAAACATGCTCATCATAAAAATAAAGACCAGTAACAGCATAATTTGACTTTGGATTTTGTGGTTTTTCTTCTAGTGAAATAGCCTTGCCCTTTGAATCAAATTCAACGACCCCAAATCTTTGAGGATCATTTACATGATACCCAAATAAAGTAGCTCCTTTATCCGATTTACAGGCACTTCTCAATTTTCTTTTTAGACCATCACCATAAAAAATATTGTCGCCCAAAATCATTGCAGATTTATGCCCATCAATGAATTCTTCTCCAATTGTAAAAGCCTGTGCCAATCCACTAGGTTTCGGCTGTTCTTTATATTGAATACTTATACCAAAATTTTTGCCGTCTCCCAAAAGTCTTTCAAAATTAGGAAGATCATGAGGAGTAGAAATAATTAAAATATCCTTTATCCCTGCCAACATCAAAACAGAAAGTGGATAATATATCATTGGCTTGTCATATACTGGCAAAAGTTGCTTGCTTGTAACAAGTGTCAATGGATAAAGTCTTGTTCCACTTCCACCTGCTAAAATAATACCTTTTCTATCCATAATTCGTCCTCTCTTTAGTCTTTGAGTCAGAAACTAAATAATTTGAATGAATAAATTTTGATATTTTAATTAACACAATGGGTTAATTAATCTTCAGTTTTTAACATCAATTCCAATTTCAACCTTTTATATTCTCTCTCCTTAGATTCAGCTAATTTTTTTGACACAGCCCCTTCTTCAAATAACTTTTGATATTTTTCTGCCTCGTTCTTAGCTTTCTCTAATCTTTCTTTATCTTCATCTTTTATTTTTTTTTCTTTTTTAACATATTTTGGCTCTTTGCCACCATGTTTTAATATAAACTTCTTCAAATTGTCAGCTTTTTTCTGCTGTTCTAAAAGCCTACTTTGTAAATCTTTTACTTTATTACTTTGAATTTCTTCCTCATTAAGCTGATTTTGAAGGTCTGTCTTACTTATCAATCCCTTATCATAAATATTTTTACTTTTTTCTGTATCAGCTTTTACAAAAGTCAAAATATCATTTTCAGTATCAAAATATTCCTGTAGAATTGAAATACTTTCATTTAATCTCAAAAGCTCAGCTTTTTTTGCTTCAACTATCTTTTTATAATCAATTTCAATAGGATAAGAATAATTGCTAAATGTAGATAATGAAGGATAAAATCTCACATCAGGTGATATGGCAAGAAGTCCTCTCGTATTTCCAATATCAACAAAATTTCCTTTAGGATCTCTTACCTTTATATCTACATGATTTACTGCAACTTCACCTACGACCATTCCAGGTTCTATTATTGTTCCTACTTTTACAAGAGGAGTTAAATGCCCATAAGTAACAGAATAACCATTTTTCATTGTTACCATTATTCCCCACTCATAATCACTCCAAGGAATAATTGCGGTAACTGTTCCTGCCCAACCTGCAGGAACTCGAAATCCTCTCAAAAGCCCAATATCATAGCCATAATGATAACCTGGATTTCTCCTATATATAGAAGCATCACGCCAATCACTAAACCACCCAGTAATGACAGCATAGGGATCGAGTTGTTTTATTCTTTTTACATAAGCCTCTAAATCAGTCTCTTTACCAGATAATTTTAAAGGTTCTTGCTTTTTGGTCGTTATATCTTGCTTTTTAGTTGTTGTACCTTGCTTTTTGGTTGTAGTATTTTGCTTTTTAGTTGTTGTATTTTGCTTTTTGGTTGTAGTATTTTGCTTTTTAGTTGTAGTATTTTGCTTTTTAGTTGTTGTATTTTGCTTTTAAGTTGTTGTATTTTGCTTTTTAGTTGTTGTATTTTGCTTTTTAGTTGTTGTATTTTGCTTTTTGGTTGTTGTATTTTGCTTTTTGGTTGTTGTATTTTGCTTTTTAGTTGTTGTATTTTGCTTTTTAGTTGTTGTATCTTGCTTTTTGGTCGTTGTATCTTGCTTTTTAGTTGTTGTATCTTGCTTTTTGGTCGTTGTATTTTGCTTTTTGGTCGTTGTATCTTGCTTTTTGGTCGTTATATCTTGCTTTTTAGTTGTTGTCTGTTTTGTTGTTTGAGCTAAAATATTTTCACTATTTACAGAAAAAAATAAAAAACAAATAAAAAAATAAAATATCAACAAAAATAATTTATTTTTACTCATTATTTTCCTTATATTCTTGTGCCATTTTAATAATTTTTTGTGCATCGACTTCTATTTTTCCAAAAAGTTGACCAACATAAGAATCAACATTATTTTTTAATTCTTCAGCTTCTTTTTTAGCATCTTCAACTATTTTATCTGCTTCTTCCTTTGATTTTGCCAAAAGTTCATTTCTATTTTTTTCAGCTTCTTCTTTTATTTTAATTGCTTCATTTTTGGCTTTTTCAATTATATCATTAGCTCTTTCTCTTGAACTTTTTACAATTTCACTTTCAGAGACCATCTTTGAAACCTTTTCTTGTGCCTGCTTGATTATATCATCTGCATTAGCTTGAGACTGTTCAATTTTTTTCTTAGCCATCAACTTCGATTCTTTAATAACCCTATCAGCCTGATCTGAAATAAGTTTAGCATTATAAATATCTTCTGGTACTTTACTTCTGATCTTTTCAACACATGAAACAAGTCTTTCTCTGTTAAAAATACATCTACTTTGAAAAGGCCAAATTAATGAAGGAGCTGACACAATGGCCTGTTCCATCTGATCTAACATTTTATATATACTCATCTGTCAAACTCCATTTAATTTTTATTTGTTATAGATTTTATTTTATTAATAAGAATTTCCTCAGTATTAGGAGGCAACAAATCAGAAGCTCTTGCCCCTAATTTATAGATTTCTTTTATTTTACTTGAACTTAAAAAAGCATATTTATCTTCAGTTATCATAAAAACAGTCTCAATTTCATGATTTAACTTTTTATTCATAAGAGCCATAGAATATTCATATTCAAAGTCTGTTACTGCTCTCAAACCTTTTACAATTATATTTATATTTTTTTTCTTCATATATTCAACTAAAAGACCTGAAAAACTGTCTATTGTAACAGAAGGAAGATGTGCTGTAGCTATTTTCAAAAGTTCAACTCTTTCCTCAAGAGAAAAAAGTGGCTGTTTTCCTGAATTTACTAAAACAGCTATAACAACCTCGTCAAAAAGTTTTGAGGCTCTTTCTATTATATTCATATGTCCCATTGTAACAGGATCAAAACTACCTGGATAAACTGCAATTTTCATTTTTTAAACCTTTCAATTTCCCTCATTTTTACTCTTTGTCTTTACTCACTTTGATAATAAAAAATAATGCAAAATAACTAAAATAAAATATTAAACTTGTTTCACATATAGCAAATTATTTAATCATCAAGTTTATTAACAAAAAAAGTAAGTGCCGTCTGTCCATATTTTTTAACTCTCGAAATAACAAATCCATTATCTGATAATTCTGTCTTATGGTATCTCTCAACAATAAAAACACCATCTTTTTTTAACAAATTCAACTCTTTTACTTTCGACACCAACAAATTATAATCCTTAAAATCATAAGGTGGGTCTGCAAATATTATATCAAACTGTCCTTCGATCTTTAGAAGAGCTTTAAATATATCTGCAGATATTATTTTCAATTTATCAACAAAACCTAAAACTTCAGCATTATTTTTTATTATCCCTATCGCATATCTACTTCTATCAACAAAAAAAACAGATTCAGATCCACGGCTCAATGCCTCAAGACCAATAGTTCCAAAACCTGCAAACAAATCGAGAAAAGCAGAACCTTTTATCTTTTCTCCCAATATGTCAAAAATAGCTTCTTTAACCATTTGCGAAGTAGGGCGTATATACTTTGCTGAAGGAGCTTTTATATTTCGACCTTTTGCACTTCCACCCTGAACTTTCATTTTTATTCCTCTCTTCTGTCCTCTTACCTATAATTTTGGAAACAAATACTTTCCTCAGTCCTATAATTATATTAAAAAAACTAATCTATATATGTATTAAAAATATTTTGCCAATTAAGTAAAGTTTTGCGGTGCAATGCGGGTAAATTAGCTCCTTGCAAGCAAGGAGAAAAAATACTGGAACTGCATCACTTTTTCTCGTAGTAGTATCGAAAAAGAAAACTCTTACTTAAAATATTCTCTATTTTAAATAAAATTAGATAAATGAAAAGAGAAAAATGTTAAAGTGAGTGTATTGCACCGCAAAACTTAAAACTAACTATTAAAGGCAATTATAATAAAATTGATATTTTTGCAAAACATTTGTATTTTATATATAATACAAGTTAAATATTTTTAAAAATTGCTGTAACTAACTCAATACCACCTAATTTATAATCTCATTGAAATTTTCTGTCAACATATTCATTTTAGATTTAACATCACTACGCTCTACATATTCTGGATTGGTTTCCAAAATATAATCCGCATCTTCTCTTGCCATTTGCATCAAAATAAGATCATTTGTCAAATCAGCAATTCTGAACATAGGCAACCCATGTTGTTTAGTTCCACAAAAATCGCCAGGTCCTCTCATCTCCAAATCTTTCTCAGCTATCTTAAATCCGTCTCTTTCTCTTACCATTGTCTTCATTCTCTCAAGACCTTCTTGAGATTTTACATTTCCAATGAAAAAACAAATAGACTCAAAACTACCTCTGCCAATTCTACCTCTCAGCTGATGAAGTTGAGCAAGACCAAATCTCTCTGAATTCATTATGACCATAATGGTCGCATTTGGAACATCAACACCAACTTCTATAACAGTTGTTGATATGAGGACATCCGTATTATTTTTTCTAAATTCGTCCATTATGCTTTCTTTTTCAGAAGGCTTCATCTTGCCATGGAGAAGTGAAACTCTCAAATCAGAAAACACGCCGTTTTTTAATTCTTCAGCTGTTTCTATTGCTGATTTAGCCTCTATTTTATCTGATTCATCAATAAGAGGACAGACAATATATGCTTGACGCCCTTTTTTTATCTCTTCTTTTATATAGTTACATACTTCAGGCAATTTATCAATCTGCCTAAAATAAGATTTAATAACTTTTCTGTTTGGAGGTAATTCATCTATTATGGAAATATTAAGATCTCCATATAAAGTCATAGATAATGTTCTTGGAATTGGAGTCGCAGTCATAACTAAGTTATCTGCATTAATTCCCTTTTGTTGCAAAGCTGTTCGTTGCATAACACCAAAACGATGTTGTTCATCAACAACAGTAAAAGCTAAATTTTTAAATTCAACACCTTCTTGAATAAGTGTATGAGTTCCAACAATGACTTTAATCGATCCATCTTTCAATCCAGAAAGAATATATTCCCTATCTTTCTTTTTTGTGCTTCCTGTCAAAAGCTCTGTATTTATACCATAATAGCCCAAATATTGAGAAAACTTTTTGAAATGTTGCATAGCCAAAATCTCAGTAGGAGCCATTATTGCTGTCTGAAATCCATTTTCAACTGCAAAAAATATTCCTGCCACAGCTACTACAGTTTTTCCAGAACCAACATCTCCCTGAATCAACCTATTCATAGCATAAGGAGATAATAAATCTACCATTATTTCTTTTATAGTTCTCAACTGGGCATTTGTCAACTTAAAAGGAATGCACTTTTGAAACTTTTCCAACAATTCAAGATTAACAGAATACTGCCTATTTTTAGCTATCTTCCTTCTGTTATTTCTAAAAAGAAGAAGTTTTAACTGAAACAAAAATAACTCATTATAAGCCAATCGCTTTTTAGCTTTTGCAATATCTTCCCAAGCTTGTGGCAAATGTATTAAATTTATAGCATCTTTATATCCAAGTAAATTTCTTCTCTCAATAATTTCACTTGGCAAAAATTCAACAAACAAATCAGAATAAAGCTCCAAATTTGTTTTAATAATTCGCTTTATTGTTTTTTGACTAAGATTTTCTGACAGTGGATATATTGCATTTACTTTTAATAAATGTTCCTCTTCTTCTTCCAATTCGATATCTGGATTTTGAATTGTCCAACCTTCTGTTTTAAATTCAACTTTTCCAAATATACTTAACTTAGTTCCATTCGAAAAGGTTCTAATCTTATAAGGCTGATTAAAAAATACAAGTAAAAGAGGATATCTACTTGAATCAGTAACAGTAACTTTAGAAATTGTCAAATTTCTTCGTATTTTCTGTTCTTTTTTAGATAAAACCCAAGCAGATATTGAAACAAATTCACCATCTACCAATTCATTTATCTTTTTCTTCGAAGTCCTGTCTTCATATCGTCGAGGATATAATGCAAACAGATCGGCAACCGTAAAATATCCCATATATTTTAGACGACTACCAAGTGATGGTCCAACTCCTTTTGCATATTGAATATCACTATTCAAAGAAAGATGAGGATTACTTTTGATATTTATTTTTTCACAAATTTTTTGTTTGGATATCGCTTTTTTTTGTAATGTTTCAGGTGCTTTCTTTCTACTTTTAGTTGATAGATTGAATATTTTTTTTAATTCCTCAACTATTATCTTTCTCACAACAGTAGAACTACCACTATAAGAAGTAATATTTTTTACTGCCTCATCATATAATTCTTTATTTAATTCACCTGTTTCTAAAGCCTTTTCCAAAAAAGATAACACAAATTTATCAAATCCACCAAAAACCGATAAATTTTTATACCCTGTTTTTTCTTCGAGACTTAAAGGTTTTAATATTGTCGATATAATTTCACTATCCATTTTCTTCTGTTTCAGCCATATCTTCAGCAAAAAGTCTTATAATGTCTTTTTTAATCATTCTTTCAGCCAATTTTATCGCATTCTCAACAGCATCATATTTTGCTCGTCCATGTGCCTTAATCGAAATTCCATCAATACCAAATAACAAAGCTCCACCGTATTCTGAATGATCCATTTCTTTTTTCAATTTTTTAAAGACACCACTCATGAGCATATATCCCAAAATAGCTATAGGGTTTTTGCCTATATGTTGTTTTATTAATTTAGTGACTAATCCACCTGTTCCCTCTGCTGTCTTTAAAATAATATTTCCAACAAAACCATCGGCAACAGCAACATCTACAACACCTTCCATGAGTGTATTTGGTTCAATATTTCCCTTAAAATTAATATTTGATTTTTCCAAAAGTTCATAAGTAGATTGAATGAAGCTACTTCCCTTATATTCCTCTGAACCAATATTAATAAGACCAACTGTTGGATTTTCAACATTTAATATATGTTTTGCATAAGTAGAACCCATTTTTGCAAATTGAACAAGATATTCAGGTTTACATTCAGGATTTGCCCCTGCATCGAGTAAAATTGTTGGCTTATTAAAAGAAGGAAGTACCACAGAAATAGCAGGTCGCTTAATTTTTGCACTTTTCAATCTTCCAATGTGAAGTACAGATGCTTCCAAAAAAGCTCCAGTATTTCCTGCCGTAATAACAGCATCTGCTTTTTTCTCTTTTACCAAATTTGCGGCAAGTATTATAGAGGCCTTTCTTTTCTTTCTAAGAGCAACAGAAGGACTTTCTGCCATCTCTATGAATTCATCTGTATGTAATATTGTTATCTTTTTTGTATCGGTTGGAATCAAAGGCTTTATTTTATTTTCATCCCCAACAAGAACTATATCTGATTCTAAATAAGAAGATGCTTTTACAGCTCCCTTCACTATTTCAACAGGAGCATTATCTCCACCCATTGCATCTATTGCAATTTTCATTTAATAAATATTCTCCCAAAATAATTCAAAAAGGTTTTTTTGTTATAATGTAAAAAATATTATTTCTATTATATTTTTCTAAATCCCTTCATAAAAGGAGCTTATCATTTTGTTTAAAAGAACTATAATATTAATCCTATCTATTTTAATTTTTGTAATACCATTCTCTGAAGAAGCATATGCTAAAAAGTCTAAAAATTATACCCCAGCCCAACAAACAACAACAACAAAAAAAATAAAGCAAACACCTGCAATGAAAAATTATGAAGAAGGCTGTTCTTATGAAAAAGTTGGACTTATTGACAAAGCTATAGAATTTTTTGAACAGGCTGTAAAAGAAGACCCAAAAATGAATGCAGCACTATTTAGATTAGCTTCTCTGTACGATATAAAAGGAAGATTACAGGAATCAAAAAAATTATATATAAAAATATTGGAACAAGATAAAACATTCTATCTCGCATATAACAATTTGGGAATAGTAGAATATAGATTGGGTAATCATCAAGCAGCTTTAAAAAATTGGGTAGAAAGTTTAAAATATAATCCAAATCAAGAGCAAGTATATAACAATATAGGAATGTCCCTGATTATGGATGAAAAATATGAATCTTCTATTAAATATTTTGATCAAGCAATAAAAATAAAACCACTTTTCCAAGATGCAGCAAAAAATCGAGCATTCGCCTTATTGAAAGCAGGTAAATATTCAGAAGCAGATTCTCAACTATCTAAAAATTCGAAAATATTTTCGTATAATCCATATTCATATTACAACTATGCATGTTTTTGCAGAGAATATCACAACTATCCTGCAGGAATCAGAAATATGGACAATGCACTAAAAAAGAAAAGTAATGTACCTGCCTTTTATTGGGAATATGCACTAAATTTAGCATATAATGGTGAGTTTGATAAAGCATTGGAAAAAATGGAAGAATCAAAGTCAAATCCTGAAAGTTTTGGCTATAATAAAACAATGGGGAGAATTTATCAATTAAAAGGTGATTATGACAAAGCTCTTCCATTTTATTTAAAAGCACAGGCAAACAATAATTTAGATTCAAATTTATATGCTTGGTTTGGCACTTTATATTCACAGATGAAATTTGAAAGCAAAGCACAAGAAACTTGGACAACTGGGCTATCAAAAGTTAAAGACTCATCTGAAATATATTTAGCAAGAGCTGAATATAAATATACAAAAGGCGATTATGCAGGAGTTATTTCAGATACAAATACTGTTTTAGCAACAAATCCAAATTCTTTTGAAGCACTTGGAATAAAAGCAAAAGCATTGTACAAACAAAAACAAACACAACAGGCAATAGAATTATTTAACAAATCAATAGAAGCCTGTCCATATTACTATGAATCATTTGATTCACTTGCACAAATTTATTTGGATGAAAAAGACTTGAAAAAAGCAAGTGAAATAATATCTAATGCTATTGAAAGCAATCCAAAACAACCTGCATTATACTGTACACTTGGAAGAATATATTTTGAAATGGGAAATCAACCACAGGCAGTAAGAGCTTGGATGGATGGACTTGCACTAAATGGTTCTTATGCTCCAATATATTATAATTTAGGAAGAGCAGCCGAATTGTCAGATGACCTAGAAGAAGCAAAAAGATATTATAACATATATCTAAAACATGCCCCTGAAGGCGAATATGCAGACCAAGCAAGACGAAAAATTATCAAAAAATAGAATTTTTCTATTACTTACGAGACTGTAAAAATATTGATATTTTTACAGTCTTTTTTTTATTTTTTTTTCAAAATGACAGAACATGTCTATGTTTATGAGTTATAATATCAACTGAATAAAAATATCGGAGAGAATATAAAAATGAAAATATTATTTATAAGTGCCTCGAAATGCTGGGAAGGAAGGACATATAGAGAATATCCTTATGGTGTTGGTATCTTGGCAACAATATTGACATACTCCCCATAAATTTAGGGGATTCTGGG
>JBGUKW010000294.1:0-2988 GCA_045114665.1 Candidatus Xenobia bacterium
AAAATATCTCCCTTTCTCCCCATTGCAGAAACAACAGCAACAACTTTAAAATCAGATTCAACAGAAGATTTTATCAAACCAACTGCCTTTTTTCTTGCTTCAAAAGAAGAAAGAGAAGTTCCGCCAAATTTTTTTACAATTATCTTTTTCATTTTCAACCTTTTTTTAGAAGTTGTATCACATAAATTATAGATTAACTTATATTAAATACGAAAATATAACAAAAAATCCTTCAATAGATAAAATAAAAGAAAATACTTTTTATATAGTTCGCCAAAGAATATTTGTAAGAATTGTAACAAATCTTGAAATCCCTGCTATTTATAGTTATAACGGCAATAAATATAAAATAACAGCTCTTGGATATAATGCTTTTTCTACTTGTTCTTCATTAAAAAATGTTATTATTCCTGACAGTATTACAACTATTGGCACTAATGCTTTTAATGATTGTAAATCATTGGAAGAAATTATTATTCCAAACAATGTTACAACTATTGAACACGCTGCTTTTAATAATTGTACATCATTGAAAGAAATCATCTTTCCAGACAGTGTTACATATCTTGGAAATGCAGTTTGTTCTGGGTGCAATTCAATTACAACATTAAAAATTGGAAATGGAATTACACAGATAATGTCAGGGCAATTTAGTTCTAAAGTATTAAAAACTATAACAATTGGAAATAGTGTTACAAGTATTGGAATTGCTGCTTTTTCTGACAATACTTTATTAGAGAGTGTTAATTTTGTAGAAAACTCAAGTTTAACAACTATTTACACTGCTGCTTTTTATAATTGTACAAATCCTAATTTGACTATTTCAATTCCAAATAGTGTAACAACTATTAATATGTTTGCTTTTTACAATGTCAATAATATAAACATAAGCGAGACCCAAGAAGCTTTAAGTAATTATCCTTGGGGAGCTTTGCAGGTAAACGGAGCAACTCCGTAAAAATTTTCTGCTGATCAAAAAATCCAGTTCAAGTGAACTGGATTTTTTTTATTTTTTCTCCAATTTATCTTCTTCTTTTTGTTCTTTGTTTTGAGTTTTCCAATCATATTGACTATCATTTTCATCTTCAAAACAACCACCAAAAGGCTTGTAGCTAATATGGTTTTCTTGAGGCTTTATACTAAAATCACACTTTGTTTGTATGTTGAATTTCTTTTTATTATTCATAGTTTATTTTATTTTTAATTTCTTGTTTATTATTTTTCTATTGCTAATTTTATTTCTATCTGCTAAAATAGATTCCTACTATCAATTAATAAATGGACAAAGAAAATGACACAAGAAATCGATCCAAAAGAAACAACAAGATCAAAAGCATACGAACTTTGGATGAAAGCTCCAAATCCAATGGTTACATTTTTTAAAACTTTAAAAGTAACAAGTTTAGTTAAAATATCCAAAGAAAAAAATTTAAAGTTCAATATGTTACTTTTATATTGCATTGGAAAAGCAAGTGCAAATATAAAAGAATTTTATATGCTTCCTGTTGGTGAAAAATTAATAAAGTATGATACAATCGCATTAAATACTATTGTTAAAAATAAAAATGGTGAAATAAATTCTTGTGATATTTTATATACAGACGATTTAAATAAATTTAATCAAGATTATATAAAATACACAAAACAAGTAGCTGAAGAATGTTTAGATAGAGACCTATCAGAAAATAGTATGGTTATAGGAACATCAGCCATTATAGAAACAGAAATTGATGGAGCGGTTGGAATGAATAGTGGAATTTTTAATAACCCATTTCTCATTTGGGGTAAATACAGAAAAAATGATTCTAAACATTATCTTCCAATATCATTCCAATTTCATCATACACAAATGGACGGATTACATGCAGGTCATTTTTTAGAAAACCTTCAAAAAGAAATAAACGCTCTATTTCACTTACTTTTTTCTATCCCAATTTGACATTGAAGAACCTTCTATTTCAACATGTCCTCTAAAACCATGAACAGGTATATCATTTAATGCTTTTTCCAAATTATCAAATTCTTCATCTGAAAGGTCAACATTCCAAGAGCCTAAGTTTTCAATAATTCTTTCTTTATTCTTAGACCCCGGAATAGGGACAACATTAGGATATTTATGCAACATCCAAGCAAGAGATATTTGTGCTTTTGTTGCATTTTTCTTCTCTGCATATTCTGCAAGAAGATCGAGAATAGGCTGATTTGCAACAAGATTTTCTTTTTTTAATTGTGGAATGTACTTTCTCACATCATCACTATGTGAAAAATCAGTCTGAGTTGTTACTTTTCCAGAAAGAAAACCACTTGCAATAGGAGAAAATGGAACTATTCCTATGTTATTTTTTAGACAATATGGAGCAACATCTTCTTCAATACTTCTTTCTATCATTGAATAAATATTTTGAATAGCAGAAAGAGGAGTTATTTTGTGAGCTTTATCTATAATATCAACTGGAACTTGAGAAAGCCCCCACCCTTTTATAACCTTCTCTTTTATAAGTTGTCCCATTGATTCTGCAATTTCTTCAAGACTTACAGCTAAATTTATGCGATGAAGATAATATAAATCAACATAATCTATCTGCAATCTTTCCAAAGATTTTTCTAAATGCTTACGAATTGTATTATAAACGCCATTTATTTTTACTTCATCTGTTGAAATATGCAATTTTGTAGCAATAACTACATTTTTGCGAACATCTTTTAATGCTTTCCCTAAGATTTTTTCATTATGACCGTAATTTTCAGGTAAAATATTTGGTCCATAGGCTTCAGCTGTATCAAAAAATGTACAACCAAAATTATATGCCATTTGCATTGCTTCAATACTGTATTTTTCTGTTGGAATTTCACCATATCCATGAGAAAATCCCATACACCCCATTCCTATTGGCGAAACTTCAATATTTCCAATTTTTCTTTTTTCCATAATTTCTCCAATTTTTTAATAATTATAATATTAATAATTATACAGCATTATAGTTACAC
>JBGUKW010000295.1:0-2940 GCA_045114665.1 Candidatus Xenobia bacterium
GTTGTTCTATAATATCCTGGATATACTCTTCTTTAATAAGAGAAGACACTTGTTGTGAATCTCTTAGCTCTGTCGAATCCTCGAAAAATGATTTCTCGAAAATCGATTTCTCTTTTTTAATATTTTTAATAAGAGAAGATTCTTGTTGTGAACAGAAAGCATAACGCATTCTGCACACATCTATATCGGCAAAAGAAGGACCATTTTGGAATTTTTCAGGAATTGGAGAATCATATACCCGTATAGATGGCTCAGATTCCGAGAGAGTCATTGAAATATCAGCTGATATCTTATCTAAAAATCTATTTTTCTTCATTTTTGCAATATTTTCACTAAGATATTCCAAAGAAGCTATGCCAAATGTTGAGAAAGAAGGACTTAAATAACCGAGTTGCTTATTGCCACAAAGTACATTCATACCATCGACATTTGCTGCTGCTATATCATGGCTTGTCTCAGTACAAACAGCAGTCAAAAAAGAAGCTATTGTAGCCTCATTTTTTGTTACCTCATTTGTCATTCCATTTGCAGGTTGAGTTAAATAGACAACATCATAAGGTCTTCTTTTATCTTCTGTTAATCCTAAACCTGGTAATTTTTGTGACCAAACAGAATCTGGCAACATATAGTGATTTAATTCTGTCAATGCAACAAAAGCATTCTTTTTCAACCTCGGAGATTGAAGACTCCAATGAGGAAGAGTAAAAATAGCAGTTGTATTAACATTCTCAAATCCCCAAACACGAACAAGATAACCGAGATCACAACAACAACCACTTCCCGTACCACCACAGAGAGAACCTACTACATAGACATTAACAGAATCTTGCATTACATCAATGTCATCATCTGTTCCAAGATTTTTCTGAATTTCTGCAGCTGTCAAGTTTAAGAGCCTCGTTATTTCAGCAGTTATCTTTCCTGATATCAAAGGATAATTATGATAAAGAGCAAGACGACCTGCCATTCTTATATCGCCAGCCCCGCAATTTATGCAATAACCAAGATTTTTTAAAAGATTTGGCTCTCCCCATTCATTCCAACCAAAATCTCTTCCAACATGCTGGGCTCCACTCACATAATCGGCAAAAGCCTTATCCTCTACATACATACCAATAAAATTATCTTTATCAAGAACCTCTGATTTATGGGCAGTTTCAAGAACTTTTATTCCTACCCAAGAAGCCTTTTTATAATCGCCATATTTATAACTCAAATTATTTGCAACTTTTTCACATATATTTTGACCAGAAGTTCCAACACCAATTATCAAAGTCTTTGCAACTCTCATAAAAAGTAATACCTCCAAAACAAACTAAATTTTAAAACAAAACTAATACAATTTAATTTTATAATTTTGTTATTACAAAATAAATGTAAAGTTATTACAATTTAGACTTATTTCAATGACATATTCTGACATTATGCCTATAAATAAGAAAATAAAAAGTCTTATTTGCATGATAAATGATATTTTTAGTATCTTTATAAGATTTTTTCAAAAAAAAACTTTATAAAAAAGATTCACATTCATGACAATAAAAAAGCTCCTTCACTTGTAAGAGAAAGAGCTTTTAATTATTATGAAAATTTTAATTCGACTAAAAACAAAATTTTACCCAATAGACTAAGGCCAATATTTTTTATCTGTTTTACAAAGTGGGCATTTAAACCTATCTCGTATCATATTTCTTAGTGTTGCTTCATCAGCATTTCCCAACTTATGACCATTTGGACAATAATAACCTGGAATTCCTGAAGTATCAGATTTAACTAAGTGTGAAAATTTGTTTCTATCAACAGGTCTGTCAAGAGGGAACTTAAAGTTAATATACTCTGACTCAAGACCATTTTTAAAACAATATTTTTCTATATATTTTTCTGCTTCTTCTTTTTTGACATTCAAATAATAACTATCCAAATTATCAAAACATTCGAACAAAACTTCAATAAATTCGCCCTTATTGCCTTTAGCTTCACATTGTTGTATATAACTTTGTATTTTATTTTGGCAACTTACTTCTATTGATTTCTGTATTGAAGGATTTGAAGAAATATCCATTACAGCAGCATTCAAATCTATATCAACTTTCTCTTTTTTTACAACAACATTATCAGAAAGTATTTCTACAATAACTTTACCTTGTGAAATTTCATACCAAGGAGCAGGCTTGCCTTCTTTATTGTACATTTTCCAATTGCCATTTGCCTCTCTGTAATAACCAAGCAATCTATATACAATCCAAAATTGTTTTATCGTATCAATTACCTCTCTGGAAAGCAGACAATTTTTCCATTTCACATCTTTTCTCGTATTCCAAAAACTGAACTCATTATTGCCAATTGAGTCTTCTAAAGCTTGTATATCAGAATCATTGCTCTTAAAAATTCCTTTAATATGAGCAAGAGAAGTTCCATGGCACATCTGCAAATACATGATTCTATATGGATCACTGTCAAAAACAGGCTTTCCACCTGTAAGTTGTTCTGATAATAAATCTACAATCTCTTTAGTAAAGTCTTTTCTAACTAAAGATGACTCTTGTTGTGGACAAAAAGCATAACTTAAATTTTTTACACTGATATTTCCCACATCAGGATCATTTTGGAATCTTACAGGAATAGGAGCAGAACTTGATTCTAAAGTTGGCTTTGATCCCATTTGAATCAATGATACTGCTGCTCTTGGGTCTCCCTCTTCAT
This sequence comes from Candidatus Xenobia bacterium, assembly GCA_045114665.1. Taxonomy (GTDB): domain Bacteria; phylum Vulcanimicrobiota; class CADAWZ01; order CADAWZ01; family CADAWZ01; genus CADAWZ01. The sequence continues at coordinate 2,704 of JBGUKW010000295.1, forward strand.
TTACCAAATAGAGTATATGCCTATACTTAGATAAATCTGAAAAGAAAGTATTAGCTTTAATATCAATAGATTTTTTAATATCATCTTGAAGATAATCTTTTCTATCTGATATCGTCCTTGAATCAAAAGAACTGTTAGAAGCTGTTAGTTTTGAAATCAAATCCTGTTTCAATTTATCAATCACAGAAGAAGCCAAGTCAAATTCACGTTTTTCAAGATTGATATTTGGATTATTAC
>JBGUKW010000296.1:0-15437 GCA_045114665.1 Candidatus Xenobia bacterium
TTTTGGAACTTTGTTTTGAATAAAATGTCTTGCTATGTCTTTTTCTTTTGGCATTATTGATTCAAGAGTTTTTTTAGAATCATTGTATGTTGCAAAACTCTCCATAAGAATCAATTTTTGATTATTTTTCATTGATTGACGAGCTATTATCTCGAGAAATGAAATGTCATTTTTGGCCTTGATCAAAGATTTTGCACATTCCATTCCCATTCCAGTACCAAGACCGCCATTTAATTTTATTATGACTGTTTTTTTGTTTATTTTTTCAGCTTTTTCTGAATAATCTTCTAAAATATTTGTTAGGTGTGGAAGATTTTTAATAGGTTTAATATCTTTGTCTGAAATATATGTACTTATTCCACTTGTAAGTTTTTGATAGTGCTTTTTGAATATATCAATCACAAGAGAAGGAATATTTTCTTTCTCCATTTTTTTGTGAAAATAGTTAAATTTGTCTTCCATTTTAATGCTTTTATACCCATTTTTTATTTTTCTTTTCATTTTCTTTTATTATAGTTGTTCTTCCTGCAAAAAAATAATAGCAATTAAAAAATAAAAAGGGAAAATAGGGGAATGATTGAAAGAAAAAAATATGGAGTATGAAATTTTTTTAACTTATGCAACAGTTTTATTGCCTGTAATTTTTGGCTTTTTGATTTTAAAGACAGAAAATAAAATTTTGAGAAATATTATTTCTTTTCTTTTCTGCCTTTTGATAATACTTGATTCTTGGATTTTATTTTTTTTAGAAAATATTTTTGTTTTTGTAAATCATATCTGTTATTATGTTTCTGCTATAGACATAATTCTTTTATTAATATCCATTGGAATATCTTTAAAAAAGAAAAATTTATTTATATTTGCATTGTCCTTTTTGCAAATTTCTTTTTTATACTATTTTCTTATTGTAAAAAAACATACTTGTGGTGATCCACTTTTTCTATGTGCAGACAATTTTTCTAAGTTTATGATACTTGCTGTTTCTTCCTGTGTAAGTATTTTTGTTTTTCTTTGGCTTTTGTATTCAAAAAATGATGCAAAATTAAAGAACAGATATGCAGGTTATTTGCTATTTTTCTTATCTCTTACAAATTTATTTTTTTTGATAAACAATATTTATTTTCTCCCAATTTGTGTGAATATAATTGCATTACTTCTCTATAGACTTATTGTCCGCTTAAAATCAGAAGGAGCAGAAGATGTTGCTGAGTCAGCTATTTTATCATTACTTTTCGTTTCTTTTTTCTTCTCCATATCTGTCTTTTTTTTATATGCCTACAATGGTGGAGAAAGTGGAATGTCGATTTCTTCTCTGATTAAAAGAGGTTCTTTAAAGAGTGCTCAAAAAGTTTCTATTGCAATCATATTAATTTATTTAGGATCATTTATATTGTCTGGACTTCATCCATTTACACATTGGATTAAAAAAGTTGTCAATCTCGATAATTTTTTATCTGCTGTTTTAAATTTGTGTCTATTGACAACTGGCATTTATTTAGTGATGAGATTTTCACCTTCTTTTATAATGCTTTCGTATTCTGGACATACAACAGGAAAAATTGTTGGATATTCGATTTCATTTTTTGGAGCATTTTCTTTTTTTGCCTCTTCTGTGGAATTGTTTTTAAAAGACAAAATAGAAGAGGCGAAATATTTGCCACTTCCTTTAGTTACAAGTATTATGGTTATTTGTTGTGGAGGAGCTAATTCTGAAAGCTCTGTCTCAGCACTTTTTTTATTTTTCTTTGTTTATGGTATTTTATTTTTGTTATATTTATCAAAAATAAGAGAAACAGACCCTATATTATCTTGGTCTTTTAAATTATTGTTGTTGATCTCATTTATTCCGCCTTTTGGAATATTTTTTGCAGTGTGGTTATTTTTTGAATCCCTATTATGCATTTCATTTTCTTACATATCTTCAAAATTTATAGCTTTTTGTTTAAATTTATCTTCACTTTTTATATTTTTAGTTTTGATTCTTGGTTTTATATTTTTGATAATTTCAATTTTTAGATTTTTATCTGTTTTAAAATTTTCACAATTTAAGTTGAGACATTCAGCTTTTTCTGGAATTGCTTCTGCAGTTGTTTCACTTTCTGCATTATATATGTTTTCTTGCTTGAATCTTTCAATTATTTATCAATTTGTAAAGATTGCAGTAAGGGGAGTTATTCCTGTTGATTCTAAATTACCTTATATATATTCTTCACTTACTGAAACTGGAATTTTAAATCAAATGTTTGTTGATGGAGCGAATAATTTTTTAGGTGCTTTTCCTTCTTTACAGATATTTTTTATAGCTTTTACTACATTCTATTTTTTATATTTTATATTTAAAAGAAAAGAATTGCCAACTTTTAATATGGAAAATGCAAGAATTACTTTAAGATTGTGGAATTTAATAAAATTGAGGATTTTAAAATTTTGGTCAAAATCTGCAATATTTTACTTTTTAAATATTTTTGGATTTATTCTTTTATCTTTTATATTTGGAATTTCAGCTGGAATAACATTTAGATGAGCGATATTTTATCTGTATTTATTCTTATTTTCTTAATTTGTCTTTCTCCTTTTATAGGTATGTCTATAAAAAAGATGAAGGATTATTCGCTTTTTAAAAAAGTTCTAAGTGATAAAACAGAAAATGAGATTGATTTTTCAGAATTGTTTTCTTTTTTGCATTTGATTTTAAATATAATAGCCATAATTTTAATATTGCAAAAAAAAGATTTTACTGTTTTGATTTTACTTGTGATTTTTGCTGATTTATGCCGTGGAGTTGCACTTCTTTATTCAAAAGATAAAAAGGCTTTGAAATTTGGTTTAAAAAGATTATTGCATATTTTAAAATATGGATTTGTAATTCTTCTTTCTATTCCTGTTTATAAATATTTGAATGGTTCTTTTCTTCTTTCAGATTTTTTAGACAAGTTTATAATAAAATCAGTTCCATTGTTTTTTATATCTTTTCTTTTTGCTTCTATTTTTAAACTTGATTTTTTAGATGAATTTGATAAAGAATTTTTGTATGTTTCAAAAAATACAAGTAAATTTTTAATTTTTGGAAAGCAATTTGAAGGCGTATCTGTTTTTCTTTTATTGTCTTTGTTTTATATAAAATTTTCATTTTTCGCTTATGTTATTTCTTTTGGCATATTATTTTTAATTTATTTTGTTATGAGTAAATTTAAATTAAATATATCTAATTTAAATTTTTTGTACAATATTTCAATTTTTTTAGGAATTTTAAATATTGTATATTTGATTTTTTTGAAAAGTTAATAGTATTATGAAAATTGAACAATATGAAAATAAAAATGAATATATTACAACAGAAACAAAACCTTCAAAATCTAAGAAGAAGTTCAAACTAAATGAAAAACAATATTCGGAAAATAATTGTTTTGAATCAAAATATATTATAAATACGAATATAAATAATTTTGTTGAACTTGGATTTGAATCAGTTGTCCTATTAGGTGAAAATTTTATAAAAATAGATAAAATTATAAATATAATTTTGTTATTTTCATTTCTTTCAATTCCTTTTTTATGTAATTATTATCTATTTTTATTACCTATTATTTTAAAATTGTTATTTATAACTTTTTGTCGTATTGATTTAGATAAAATAAAAAATGATTATAACAAAGACGATTTTATATATAAATCTAAAATTGAACCTATTTTGAATATTATTAAATCTTCTAAAAAAATTTGGAGAAGATTCTCTTCAAGTAAAGTTCTTGATGAAAAATATGCAGGTGGGGCAGGGGAATTTGCAAAATTAGTTCCCTGTAAAGTATTTAAGAAAATTCCATTCCCATTTAAGACAAAAGCTAATGTTTGTGTTTTAAAATGTGAAAATGAAAGTTTGTTTTTTTTAGAAGATAAATTGTTGATTTTGATTGGTGATAATATTGGTGTTGTCGATTATCTTGATATTTTTATAAAATCTAAAAAAATACAATTTATGGAAAAAAATAAAGTGCCAAAAGATTCAAAAATTATTGGCAAAACTTGGAAATATAGAAATAAAAATGGAACGAGAGATAGACGATTTAAAGATAATGTTGAATATCCAATATGCTTGTATGGTGAATGTGATTTAAAATCTGATTTTGGAGTTGATATATCAATAATATTTTCTAATCCTAAAGATTTATAATAAAAAAAACACTCCCCAAAATTTGAGGAGTGTTTTTTATTTATGACTTCAGTCTTCAGAGCAAGCCGCCCGTTTTACGGGCGGTGGTGATTTATTTATAAATTTACACTATTTTACAGGAACGAAGATTCCAGGGCGTTTTGCATCGATTGTTGCACAGATTTTGCCGTTCTGTACTGTTACTGTCTTGCCTGTCATCTTATCGACTAAAACTGTTCCATCTTTGATTCCGCTTTCTGCTCTTAGAGGAATCTCTCTGTATTCTGGATTGTAGTTGTTGTTGAGAATGACTATTGCTTCCTGCTCTGGGCATGAACGAGAGTATGCAAGAATCTTGTCATCCTGCCACATTTCTTTCATATCGCCTGTGCGGAGTGCTGGGTTTTCCTGTCTGATTGTTGTCAACTGTTTGAAGTATGCTAACATATCAGGATCTTTGTCAAACTGCATGTCGTCTCTGTTGTGGATTTCACCCATGATGTCGCAACCGCCATCCATAGCCTGTTCTGTTCCGTAGTAAACACTTGGGATTCTGTTTACTGTCATCTGGAATCCGAGAGCTACTTTCATTTTGTTCTTGTCGCCACCTGCTTCGGTGAGGAATCTGACTGTATCGTGGTTATCAAGGAATGCTGACATCATTTCTGGATGTTCATATTTTGCATCACATTCTGCGAGCTTATTTGCAAGGTCTCTCATGCTTCCGTCATGTGCAAATACATTCTTCATAGTGAAGTGTAGTGGATAATCAAAGAGAGCATCCATATCTGCACCTTGGAATTTGTTCAACTTGGCTGGGTCGCCGTCGAAACATTCACCGACTAAGTAGAAATCTTGACCTGCGTATTGGTGAATTTCGTGTGAGAATTCGTTCCAGAATGATACTGGTACATTCTTTACTGCATCGAGTCTGAATCCGTCAATACCTTTGTCAATCCAGAATTTAGATACATCGATCAAATATTTTGAAACTTCAGGATTTTCCTGTGCCAAATCTGGGAGACCGAACATTGAGCCGTTTTCTGCCTGATATGGATCGTCGAAATCTTGAATGTCGCCAATGTTGTGATACCAAGTTTCTTTCTTTTCTGGATCTTTGTAGAATGGGTGTTCCCAAGCTGTGTGGTTTAATGGGATATCGAGAACGATCTTCATCTTCTTATCATGGGCTTTGTTGATAAGCTCTGTGAATTTTTCCATTGAGCCGACATGTTCATCTGTCTGGAAGAAATCGATTGGCCAATAACCATGGTAACCGTCTGAATCAAAGAATTCTGTCTGGTTTTTCATTACAGGTGTGAGCCATATTGCTGTTGCACCAGTGTCTTTGATATAATCGAGGTTATCGATGATACCTTGGATATCTCCACCATGATATCTCTTTGCATTGCTTGTGTCAACATGATCATTATTTGTCTTATCGCCATCTGCAAAACGGTCTGTCATTACGAAGTAAATGATGTCGTTTCTCCAGCTGTCAACAGGTCTTGTTCCGTCTGCAAGTGTATGGTCTTTAAGTGTATCTGCAAAAGCATTGAGTTTGCCTGAATCCCATGATTTGTTACCTGGTGCATCGATTGAATCTGTTACTTGTTTTACAAAGTCCTTAGCTGTGAATGGCTGAAGTTGAATTGGATCGCCATCTTTCCAACCTTTTTGACGAAGGAGTTCTTTGTCAAGTGAGAATTCTACGCTTGATGTCTCTGTGTTGAATTTGAGGTCTTTTAAGAAACCTTTGTCAACATTTCCGTTCTCATCGAGAATTGAGAAGTTCTTTTCATCATAGCCACAAAGAGCTACATTCCAAGGAGATGATGTGCTTCCAGGAATTTCATCTGGAAGATTGAGCTTTCCATTTGAACCTGGAACTCTGAGATTGAGAAGGAGATATGCATCGAGGTGGCCATTTTGAGCACCTTCTTTTAATTCCTTCATGGTAATCTTGAATGTGTATGGCTCTGTTGGTTTACCTTCGTTTGCACTTACTGAAACGATGTCACGGCTCTCATCGAAACCGTCGTTTAAATTGTATGTATCACCAGCTTGTGATGTCTTGAATGCGTTGAGTCCGCCTTCATCGAGAAGTGCTATTGAAGAAGGAGCAGAACTTCTTGCTGGAGCTGTTGTCTCAGTTGTTTTTGCTTCTGCCTTTGCTTCTGTTTTTGTTTCTGACTTTACTTGTGAAGCTTCAGCCTTTACGCTTTGAGCTTTAGAGGCTTTCTTTGAAGAAGATTTTTTCTGAACTTCTGCTGGAATTGTAATGCTTACTGAATCGCCAAGACTTTCTGGCTGTTTTGACTGTTCTTGTACAACTGGAGCTGATACTGCAGGAGTAGATGATGTCTGAACAGGTGCTATATTGCTCATAGAAGGATTGATAATCATATCTCATGAACCTCCAAAAAATATATATATAAAAAAGTTATCTTTGATTATTTGATACTTCAAAATTTCTTTTGCTATTATACCACATAAAATATGATTATGGAAAGTAAAAAATGTAAAAAAAATGTTAAAATTAGTTTACAAACTCGCCTTGATATTTTTAAATTTTTCATTCCTAAGGTTATGTTTTTTATAAATAAAAAATCCCTTGAATTGGATTTTTATCTCCAAAACAAGGGATAGGTTGAAGTTTAGATACAATTTAGTTTATTGCAACTGCTCCCCAAGGTGAACCTGTGTCTTCTCCATTGTAAGTGACATGTGGTACATTGTAGAAGGCATTTGTTCCAATTACTTCAACTGTACTTGGTACTGTCAATTCAGTAAGTGAACTACAGTTGTAGAATGCATGTTGTCCAATGTCTGTTACTGTGTCAGGAATATTTATTGTTTCGAGTGCAGTACATTCTTTAAAGGCATTCATTCCAACAAATCTAACATTGTCGCCAAGATTTACTGTCTGTAATCCTGTACAATTTTGGAAAGCACCAATTCCACTTGTTGAACTTGGACCAGCTATATTTATTACACTGTCTGGAATATCTATTTGTGTAATGTTCTTACAATTATAGAAAGCACCATATCCAATTGTTGCAACTTGGTTTCCAATAGTAACATTTGTCAAATTTGTACAATTATAGAATGTATTTTCTGCTATGCTTGTAACACTATCAGGAATTACAATTTGTGTCAATCCTGTACAGCCATTAAATGCTTCTGTTCTTATATTTGTAACAGTATTTGGAATACTTATTGTCTTCAATACTGTTAAGTTTCTAAATGCTGCAGTTTGAATCTGTGTAACAGTATTTGTAAGTGTAATGTGAAGTTCAGAAGCACCACTATCAAATGTTTTATTATCTGTTAGAGAACTTGTTATATTTCCTTCTATTGTAACATATTTTAGAGCAGTATCACCTGAGAAAATATACCATCCTATTGTTGTAACTTTGCTTGGTATAGTTACTCTTGTTAAATGTGGACATTGTGCAAATGTGTAATGTCCTATTGTTTCAATATTTTGACCTATTGTCAAGTCTGTCAATTGTGTGCAACCATAGAATGGACCTGTAGAATCTGGTCTACCATAATAGTTACTCCATGCTAAATTTCCAAGAGTTCTAACACTGGCAGGAATTTCAAGTGTTGCCAAAGATGTACAACCTCTAAATGCTTCACAATCAATATGACTTATGTTTTGTCCGAGATTTAGATATACGAGTTTACTGCAATATCTAAATGCATAAGGAGCTATATAAGTAACACCATCTCCTATATTAACTTCTGTTAGTTCTGTACAATTTTCAAATGCACTTTGTCCAATACTTGTTACGCTGTCAGGTATTGTTATAGAAGGTAGGTTATTACAATTATAAAAAGCAGAGTTGTTTATATTTACAACACTGTCAGGTATTGTAATATTTACAAGACTTGTACAGCCGTTAAATGCACTGCTTCCTATTGTTATACAACTGTTTGGAATTGTTACATTTGTGAGACCTGTACAACCACTGAATGCACTGTCATTTATTGTTTTAAGTGTTGAAGGAAGATTTATGCTTCTAAGTTTTGTGTTGCCAGTGAACATAGAGCTTCCGATATATGTTACATTGTCTGTGAATGTTACATCTATATCACAGCCCGTGTTTATTGCATTTGTTCCAATACTTGAGACATTTCCTTCAAATGTGAAGTTTGACAAATTTATACAGTTACTGAAAGCATATTGACCTATACTTGTAACATTTTGTGGAATAGTTACTGCTGTTAATCCTGTGTCTCCATAGAAGGAATATTCTCCAATACTTGTAACATTTGCTCCTATGGTCAAGTTTCTTATATTACTGCAAGCTCTGAAAGCTGAATTGCCAATGCTTGTTACACTGTCTGGTATTACAATTTTTCTAAGTGAAGTACAATTTTGGAATGCAGATGTGTTAATGTTTTTGACACCTGTTCCAAGATTGAGTGTGGCTATGTTGTTACAATTATAGAAAGCTGAACTATCAATAGTTATTACACTGTTTGGAATATTAACTTTTGTCAAATCTGTACAACCATAGAATGCAGAGCCTTCTATATATTTAACACTATTTCCTAATGTCAAATTAGCCAATTTTGGACAATTTTCAAATGAGTTACAACTTATATATATAACTCTGTTTGGTATTACAATAGTTTGAAGAGCTGTACAATCTTTAAATACATCATATCCTATTGTTTCTAAATATTCTCCAAGGGTAATATCCGTGAGGTTTATACAGCCTTCAAATACTCCGACTGATGTTCTACGACCATAGTAGCTATCCCAGCCTCTGCTTCTTGGAGCAAGTGTTTTGACATTGTCAGGAATTATGATACTTCTTAAAGAAGTACAATATGCAAATGCTCCATGTTCAATATATGTAACTTTAGGTCCTATTGTAACATCTGAAAGTGAGCTACAAGCTCTAAATGTATTTCCATATATATGTGTAACCTGATTTCCAATTGTAACTGTTTGGAGTTTTGTGCAGTTTTGGAAAGCACCATTATTTGTGGTTCCAGAACCTATAGTTTTGACACTGTCTGGTATTGTTACTGTTCCTAAATCTGTACAGTTATAAAAAGCTCCATACCCTATAGATTCAACACCTTCGCCTATTGTGAGATCATTTAAGGAAGTGCAGTTACTAAATGAATTAGCTCCAACAGTTTTTATGCTTGAAGGCATATTTACTCTTGTCAAGTGTAAACAAGAATTAAACTCATTGTCTGCAATTCCTATGATCTTGTAGTTTCCACCATTATATGTGTATATTGCAGGAATATTGAGAACTGTAAGTTGAGTTTTGTTACTTGAATTGTATGCAACCTTGCCAATTTCATAGAGTTGGTTTAATACATTGTCATTTAAAGTAACTTTTGTTTCGTCACCATCTACTCTAACATTTATATATTTGTCTTCTTTTGTACCATCATAGTGACATTTTATTCTTGTTGTGCCTGAGCCAAGGGCTGTTATTTTTCCATATCTATCAATACTACATACAGATGGGTTTATAACTTCATATCTGACAGAACCTGTTACAGGTGTTGCATTTACTGTGATTACTATTGTCTCTGTGTCGCCTACAACCAAATAAACATTTTCTTTTTTGATTTGAAGTTCTGTGGTTTTTTCTTCAACATTGAAAGTGATTGTTCCATCTTCTCCGACTTCTTCTGTTGTCAAATATGTCAATTCGCCAGTTTCTTTTGTAACAACGGCAACTTTTTTGCCTTCTTTGCCATTGAGAGTGATTGTGATACTTGTTACATCTGTAGTGTTATCTATTTCAACGACTTCGTCAACACCGTCAAGTACACTTTCATCTGCAATAAGACCAGCATCTTTTATGTATTGAATTGTTTGTTCTGCTTCTTTGGGAGTATAGATTGAAGAATTAACAGTTACAGGTTGCCCTGTCACTGAAGTTGTTGTATTTTGTACTGTTCTGTCGCCAGTGATTTGAACTTGTTCTGTTTGGTTGTTGTATGTATAACTTATATATGTGTCACCAATATCGACAATATGTACATTTCCGCCTTCGTCAACAGTTGCTATGTCTGTGTTTTCACTGTGGAATGTACAATATGGAGCAACATCTCTTCCTTCGACATAGATATGTAACTGTTGTGTATTACCAGGGAGTAATACAACAGGCTCAATTACAGGAAGGACAAATTCTTCTTCTGCTTTTATTGTAACAGGTACATCTTTGTCAGCTTCTGTATTATCTACTTTTATGTGTAATGTTGCTGTACCTACTTCATTTGCTGTTATCAGTCCGTTATCATTTACAGTAAGAATACTGCTACTTGTACTAAAATGGCAAATTGCGGTGTTTGTTGTTACATCTTTTTTGCCAACCATAACTTTTATATTTCCTGTTTCGCCAACATACATGACGAGTGATTCAGGATTTATAACGATTCTGTGATCTGCTGGGTTGTGAATTTTGACAGGTAGTACAAGATCATTTGCACCTTGAACTCTTGCAATAAGATTTGCATCTCCTTCACCTACTGGGGTGATATATCCATTTGAATCAACGGTAAATACATTTTTGTCACTTGAATCATATTGGGCTATTGCTGTAACATCTGCACCATTTAGAGTTAAAACAAATTTTTGATCATCTGGAGTGCTTTTTTCCATGTCAAGATAAATTTGACTTTTTGAGGCTTCTATATATGGGAGATCTGGATCTGCGACTGTAACTACAAAAACTGCGTCCATTGCATCAGGATATGAAACACGAATTGTTACAGTTCCGTTTTGAATTGCAGTTATGAGACCTTTTACAACTGTTGCAACATTTCCTTTTCCTACAGTCTGTTGAAGAACAGTAAATGTTACATCATTTGTAATGTCTTTGCCATCTATATAGGCTATGACATTATCTGTTTGGTTCTTTTCAAGAGTGAATGCGTTTTTTGAAAGATAGATAACTTTATTGGTGTTATTTATGACATATTGACCACCTTCTATTGTAGTAGTCCCATTTGTTGTAAATGTACCACTACCTCCAGGAACATTGCTTCCTGTTCCTCCACCCGTATTTGTGACGAAACTCATTGGATAGTAGCTGTCTCCGCCACCACCGCCACCACATGCCGAAGTAATGATTGCGAATAAAAATAGGCAGGTAAATAACAAGCTAAATTTAGCCAAATTCTTCATAAAAACTCCTTTCATAAAAAATATTTAAAAATTAGCTATTTAAAATTATAGTTTATATTAATGTGATTTTCAATTTATATTTTTGTTAAATAAATTAAAAAAAATAGACATTTGTAAATTTTAATTTACAAATGTCTATTAAAAATATGTAATATTATTCTTTATACAATTTTTCCTTGTTTTTAAAATGAGACATTATGTATCCAGTAACATCTGATATTAATTCAAGTTCTCTTGAAGAATTTCCACTTCTTATGTAAAATTTTTCAGTTTTTCCTTTTTTGGGATCGACTATTTTTGTATAGACAGGAGATGAAGAAGGATATACAATAACAACACATATTTCTTTTTCATCTAAAATTGGAAATTCCATTTTGATGTTTTTTGCAGTATTGCTAATTCCACACGCACCATTTAATAATTCCCTTAAATGAAGTTCAAATCCATCTTTATTTTGTTTTTGTAGTGTAGAATAGTCTTTTTCCAATCCAAGAACATTCCCATTATCGTCAATGCCTATAGTTAAAATTCCACCTTCGCTATTTGAAAAGGCTCCGATTGTTTTTATTATTACATTTTCAAGGACAGTATTTTTACACTCCTTAACCATATCCCATCTCATAGATGATTTAAATTCTAAATTTTCATTTTCACCCTTTGATATTAGTTTTTTCCATTCTTCTTCATTCTTGGGTAATGAATAAAGTCCTAACTGTTTTTCTTCTTTTCTTGAAATTATGATACTCATAAAAAACATTATAAGACCAATTCCAGTTATTATAAAAGAAATTGTATTGAAAATTGATAAACTCGATGTTACTCGTTCTTTCATAAGTTGTTCATATAGAATTATTCCTAAATATAGCGAAGTATCACCCGAAAAAGGTTGTATATAGTACAAAAGTCCTAAATCTGCAAGTCGGACAGGGGTAGATAATTTTTTACCTCTGTCATTCCAGTCTTTATTTATGGCTGTTTCAGAATTTTTTACCATATCTTCAGGAACTTTGCTTCCAGAAAATATGTTTATTTGTTCTCCTAATTGATTTGTCATAAATATTTGAAAATGTTCAGAAAATGGTATTGATGAAAATTTTGATATTACATCTGTAAGTCTAAATGATATTGAGGCTTTTATTACTTTTCTTTTTCCAACCCATTGTTGAGAAAATACAATTCTTCTTAAATCTATTGCTTGATTTGCTCTTGCGACTTCCCAACTTATCTTTTTTTCATAATTTTCTAAGTGGTTATCTGGAAATTCTATTATATCTTTTAAATCTTGCGGTATTATTTTCATATATGAAGATAACATTTTGCCATTTTGATCAAAATCTGTTATTTTGCAAGAGTTATCTGGGTCTATGTTTACCATTGAATTTTTTATTGTATAACTTCTCCAATATAGATCGTTTTTTATAACCATGAATAGTTGCTCTTGTGAATCTAGCATTATAAAACCATTCATCTGAGGATATTGTGATAAAATTGGAATCAATATTGAAGCAAAATTTTCATCATCATCTATGGATATTAAATTATTTTCATACCATTTATTAACAGTAGAAAGTAAATCTGTCGTTGGTTTTAAACATCCTTCCATCATTTGATTTACTTCTGCTGTTTCGGCTGTCATAGCAGATATTGCACTTGAATAGCCTCTTACATTTATAATTTTCAGTATTCCAAACATTCCTATTCCGATGATGAAAATGATTAGTGATAATAATATTAGAAGGAGATTTTTCTTTTTGGTGTTGCTTGATTCTGTTTTGGTTCTCAACTTTTTTCTGCTCCGTTTTTATAGCCTTGCAGATAAAAATTGTAATAAAATTCTTGTCTGCAAAGCTAAGTTTATCATTTTTTATATAACAAGCTCTATAATGATTCCTGCATTTGGATCCATTCTGGACAATCTTTGTAGAATGCAGGATCACTTGTATAATCTTTTTTATTATCTTTTATTAATTTGTTAAAATTATTGTATATATTTGTTATAGAATTACCATTTTCATCATATTTGATCCATTTTTTAAATATATTGTCCTTGTTATATACAAACCAGCCAATACTCAATCCATTAGAATATTGGTGATATCCAAATGGAGCATAATAGTAGTAGTTGTCATCCATGACAAGGGATATTTTTTCTGTATCATAATAATAATTATCAGGAACTACTTCTTTAAGTGCATTATAGACAGCTTGTGCTTTTGTTTTTAATTCATCTGAAGCTGATGAAATTTCACTGGGTATATTTTCTCCATATACATCATTAGGAGAAAATATTCTCTGCATCATGTAACCAATATCTGCTACTGAATATTCTGAAACAGAAAATAAATATGGTTCTTCATCTATTTTGCAATAATCGAAAAATGGTCCATATATTTCTCCAAATGGTTTATATGTAATATATTTTTCTTCACTTGGTTCTACCAAACCATAATAATCAGATATATTTTCATAAGTATCTTTTATATCTGATACTTTTGCATAAGTAGCAATTAAATCACCTGTTGCTTTTTTTACAGCTGTTTTATCTGTTTCATTTGCACTTATTACATAATTGGCAAAATCAGATATGGCTTCTTTTAGAAAATCACATTTACTACAATCCATAATTGAACAGGTATTGAAATTTGTAAATGAATAATCATTTGTGAGAAATTTATCTCTTCTATCTTTATTTGATTTAAAAATTGCTTCTGCAAGTTTTTGACCATCATAGTCGGCTGTAATTCTCGATTTCAATACTTTTTGTATCTTTTTTATTTGATCACTTAAATTTGCTGTAGTTGAATTTATATTTTTGAGGTCTATACTCGATTTTATAGCAGAGTTTAAAACATTATTTCTTGAAGCTCTTGTTGCTGTATCTGTCAAGAAACCATAATAATTAACAGAACCATTCATTCCATCAACTATGGAAACAAGAGATACTTCTTCTGAACCTACTATATATGAAACTATATCTTTAAATTCATAAGCTACTTCAAAATTTGACATTAAACAGTCATCAAAAAGCAATAAGTCTATTTTTTTGCCTATTTTTTTATATACTTCATTTATCGCCCAATAAATACCACTAAGAGATGTTGAACTTACACTGTAATTTTCATCTACTGTTTCATCGGATATTGCACCTAAATATGCTCCACCATGATCTGTTATTGATATACATATTTTTTCAGCAGGATAACTTTCTATAGTACGCAATAGAAAATCTGCCAAAATTTTTGGATTAGCAGAGTTTGTATATATGTCATCATAATATTTTATAACAGGAGATGTTATCTTATTTGTGTCATCTTTGAGCAAATAAAATTCTCTTGCTCCGCCTGACCATTCTTCTTTAGTAATAATGCTATCATATTTTCCACCTTGTAAATAATATCTATCGCCTATATCATAATAAGCTATTATATATGTATTTTCATCTGATCCAACTTTTTCCATTGCATTTAATGAATCAAAGTGAAAATCTTCAAGACTGTTATCACAGGCAAAATAATTTATAAATAACCAAGCTTTTATTTTATCTATTTGTTGGGTAATTGAAATTGTTGAAATTGCTTTTCCATCTTTGTCAACTATAGGTATAGTTATTTTTTGTTCTTCATCTTTTGTATTTTTTTTGATAGTAATTGTCAATGTCTCTCCAGTACCAGTTCCAGATGTTGGATTTACTGTTATATTATTAGGTAATTTTGAGGTATCTATTTTCCAATTTTTATAACAATCTATTATAATACTTCTTGTTTCACCTTTTCCAGATATAGAATAGTTATATGTTTTCCTCATCTTACTATCTGGATGACTTGGAGAATCATTTGTTTGAGTTTGAGATGTTGTTGAGGTAGATGAATCAGAGTCTGTAGGGGGATTTGAAGAATTTGTTGAGATAAATCCAAAACCACCTCCAGAAGAAACACTACCGCCTCCGCCACCTCCGCCACAACCTGTCAATATAATAAGAGCAGAGCTTATAAAAATGCTAAATATTAAATTTTTGAAGGTCATAATCTTCCTGCTACTCAAAATGTGATTAAATATACTCACATAATGGAATTGAAATCCTCACGGATATTTCTTACTGCTTCTTTTATTTATTCT
>JBGUKW010000297.1:0-15623 GCA_045114665.1 Candidatus Xenobia bacterium
TCAAGCCAATATTCCCTAAGGGTCTTTTCGTAATCCTCAACAATCACTTGCTCTGATTTTATATTTTTCTTTTTATTCTTCTTCCCCATTGTATCACCAATCTTATAAAATTATTCACGAGAAATATTTTTAAACAAATTATATTTATATGTTTTAGATTTACGATCAACATATATATAATTGCAATTTACATCAACATCAAATACAAATAAAGACATCAATTCTTGAATTTGATAATTTAAATTACTGATATGGATTGGCTTTAATGGAGAAATCATTTTTCTCAAAAAATAAGGGTGTTTTGAAAATTCCTCATATCCTGGATAACCTGGAAATCTATGATAACCCCAAACTAAGTCAAAATAAAAAATTCCCTTTCGAGCAAACGAAATCTCAAATTCCTCTATATCATCATATAAATAATAATCTTTATCAACCTTAATAACTTCTGAAGTTGAAAAATCCAACATATTTGTAAAATAATCTTTTAGCTCTTGTTGAAGCTCATAATTATCAGTAACAACTTTAGGGATAGTAGCAGGACCACCAGACGAAGCATAAAAAATATATCCCCTCTTATCAACTCCAATTCAAGTATGTTCAAATGGGTGACCTTCAAACCAATCACCCATTTCACCTAAATTTGGAGTAAGATTCTTTTCATATTCTTCAGAAAGCATTTGTTCTGACTTTATATTTTTTTTATTTTTCTTCTTACCCATTTTATTTTCTCCACATTTTCACCTAAATAATAGCGTGTCAGCAAAATATCACCAACACGCTATTATTTTTAAATAAAATATTTAATTTTTTAAGAAACTATTTTCTAAGAAATTACAGGAATTCTCTCAATATAAGATTTACCAGAAGCTCTATTTGCCTTTACTTCGCCCAAGAATTTTGTTGGATCGTCATCTCCCAAAGATCTATAATTTTGAGATTTGATTTTTCCATTTTGTACTGCACTCAAAATTCCTGATTTGACATCAGCTTTCTTCTTGGAATCGATCTTGTCATAATTGTAATCGACGAGTTTTCCATCTTTATCAAATGCAAGACTTATTCCGCCATCAACAGAAACGAAACAATTTTCGAAACTTCCAAATTCTTTGCCCTTTAACTGCATATCTTCAGAAGTTTTTAAATAAATTGTCTGACCGCCATACATATTGTCGGTAATATTTTCTGTTTTGAACTGTGTTCCATCTCCGATTCCAATCTTGCTTCCAATCTTTGAAAGAATATCAGAAATCTTAGAAGAAACCTTACTTAATACCATAGGAAGACTAATATGTGCATTTGGCATATTTTTGGCTTTATTTTTCATTTTTGAAATGTCGCCTTCAGTCAAAATGCCTCTGTCAATAAATGTCTTTTCCATTTCCTTCATATGAGAGCCTTCATTTAACTGCATGTCAACTTTTAACATGTTTAATGCAACATCTTTATATTTGCAACGATAATTTGGACAGTTGTCTATACTCTTCATCAAAAGACCACCAAAATCTTTACCTGCAAGTTTCAATGCTACTTCTGGCTCCATTCCCTTTGCTACATTTGCATCATAAAAAGCTGACAAAACATCATAATTTGCAGCAGAAAAAATTCTTGAGAAGCTGTGAACTTCATTTGCAAGCTGATTGTCTGGAGCATGTTTTGGAAGTGTAGAAGGATCTACATACTTGAAATCATTCAAAAGTGTTCTCAAATAATCATTGTCATCATTTGTTGGGTCTTTGTCCATTTTTGCAATGGCAATTCCAAATTCTTCACCAACTTTTGACAAAAGACTTGGCTTATGCATATCTCCGCCATTTTCTTCAATTATCTTTTTAATCATATCATCGTCTTGAAGAGTAAATAACATAGCTGTTACATCTCCAAAACCTTCATGTACAGACATTGTCTCTGTATCCCAGCCCATATATCCAGGTTTTACAGCATCGAGAATAGCATGTCCTACTTCATGTGAAACAATTTCTGTTGACTGTGAAGTCTGAACTGTTTTACCAAGTGGAGGAGCATCAAAATAGAAGAAATTGACAGAAGCCTCATGTCTTGCATAATAGGCATTCATTCCCTCTCTCTTATGAGAATTTACACCCAATTTTGGCTCTCTAAATGCCCAGTTAACCTCATGACCGATATTATCCTGCATCATATTAAATGTGTTGTATGCAGTTGCATAGCAGTTGACTTGATCAAATTCTTTTGTGCCGAGCTGATATAGATAATTGCCCTCAAGGTCTGGAATAGCCTTTGGATTTTGATTTTCAATGGAGTACATCTTTGGACCTTCAATCTTATCTCCTATCAAAGCCTTTGGCATTTCAATAGTCTTTGGAGAAGCTACAGCAGGGTCTTGTGGAAGAACTGTAATTTTTACAGTCTCAGATGTATCAATCTGAGGAATTGGCTTTGGTTCTGATTTTCCAAAAAATCCCTTTATAGATACTTCATCACCTTTTGCTTCTGGAAGATTCTGAACTTCAGGCTTTACTGCTGAAATATTAGAAGCAGAATCTGTAGAAATAGAAGGCATGTACATTACGCCCAATGATCTTATTGAATCCATATTTTTCTCCCTTTCAATTTATATAAATTATTTATAAATTATAAATAAAAATTATCTATTATATAATAACAAATTATGACGAAAAAATATGTAAATAAAAAGTTAAATTTAAGTCAAAAAATAAGAGAAGGATTTAAATAAAAAGCAAAAAAATAATATAAATTCAGATAATTATTTTAAATAACAAAAAAATATGGAGTTGTGAAAAAAGTATTTTTTATATAATTTTCGTAAATTAACTCATTATGTTAGTTAATAAAATTAAGTGATTGAAATTGCCACGGTTGCACAGCTCCCTCGCAATGACATCTATTCTATTTTATTTTTTAACAGCCCAAAAATTTGAAATAATATTATAAAACTTTTAAGGACAATACAAGATTTATAATGGAAGAAAAGAAAAATACAACAAAAAAACTTCCAAAAGTATATTGGATATCAATTTTTTATGAATTCATAGAGAGAGGTGCTTATTATGGTGCAATGAGCATTCTCTCTGTATATTTAGTTGCTTCAGTAGCAAATGGCGGTTTAGGCTGTTCAAAAATGGAAGCAGGCATATTAAAAGCTACAATTCAACCAATAATATATGCACTTCCAATAATATGTGGAGCAATAGCAGACCGTTTTGGATACAGAAAAACATTAAATGTAGCATTCTTGCTTTTGGGAATAGGATATATATCTGCAAGCCAAGCAAAAACATATCCCCTATTTTTTACATCTTTAATAATATTGTCACTTGGTGCAGGAGCATTTAAGCCTGTAATAAATGGGACAATAGCAAGAGTAACAGATTCAGAAACAAGCTCAATAGGTTTTGGAATTTATTACTGGGCAATAAATTTAGGTGCATTTTTATTTCCCCTCATAGTTGTTCCATTGATGAGAAATTCATTAGGATTAAACTATGTCTTTTTTGTATCTGGAATAGCAATATTTCTTATGCTAATTCCGAACCATTTTTTATACAAAGAACCTCCAAAACCTGAAACATCGAAAGATATATCTCAAGTTTTTGTAGATGCAGTATCTGTTTTAAAAGACTACAAATTTTTGATTTTGTTATTTTTATATTCTGGATTTTGGGTTATATATTTCCAAATGTTTGATACAATACTTTGGTATATAACAGAATATGTAAAACTAAAGCCAATAGAAAACACTATAAATAGCTTAATACCAGTATTCAATGGAGGATTCAAATTTAACCCAGAATATGTTACAGTAATAAATGCAGGAATAATAATATTACTTCAGTTAATAGTATCAAATATAACTAAAAAAACAAAAGCTCTACCTACAATGATAACAGGAATATCATTTGGAGTAATAGCCATGTGTCTAATTGGATTCTCTGCTTATTCAGCACAAATCCACGCAACAAACGATTTATCCATCACAACAGCGACACTATTAAGTGATGAAAAATATGCAACAAATTCTTCTGTTATATTTCATGCTTGGGCTCTCGTGTTAGGAATAATTTTATTCACAATGGGAGAAATGACAGCACATCCAAAATTTATAAGCTATATTGGACTTATAGCACCTGAAGAAAAAGTTGCAACATATATGGGGTATTCATTTTTATATGGAGTAATCGGATCAAGTATAGGCTGTTTGATTGGACCAATAGCATATAACAACTTCATAACAAAACTCGATAACCCTGCAGGAATGTGGTTTCTATTTGCAGGAATAGGACTTTTTACTGTAATATCATTAACAATATATGGAAAATTAGCTTTAAAAAATACAAAAGAAGAGAAGGAAAAAGAGGTGTAAAATGGCAACAGAGAAAAAACAGCCAATAGAAGAACAATCTGAAGGCTTTGAACTAAAATTTTTTATAAAAGATTTAAGAGACCTAATAACTCATCCAAAAGAAACTGCTCGCAAAGTTGCTGATGCACCATGTATTTTTATTGCATTTACTTCTATATTTTTAGCAGGTTGTTCAATGGGACTTAGAAAATTAATGTCCCATCCAGACAGTCTAAATTTAATAACAGGAGCTGGAAAAGTATCATCATCTGCAAAAACAATATTAGAACTTGGAACAAGAGATGCACAATGTATAACTCCTTTTATAATACCATTCGCAATATTATTAAGTTGGTATGTAGCAGCATTTGCTATAAACTTTTTTGCAGAAAAAGCTGGTGGATATGGAGGAAGTTATAACGATATTTTCTCTGTTTTAGGTTATTTAGGAATAGAACTTTTCCTTTTTGAAGGATGTATCTTAATTTTATTTTTATTAGAAACATTTCTAAAACTGCATTTTATAGGTGTGATAATTTGGCTCTTATATATAGCATTTATCATTTGGTTCCTATTTGCAGGGACATTTTGTGTTGAAGCGATATATGAAATGCCAATGTCATATTCTGGAATGATATTTTGGGGAGTTATGCTGGTAATTATTTTCGCATATTATGTCGGAATAGAAATGCTTTTAGAAAAATTCATACTTGTCGAATTCTTAAAGGGAAAATATGCAATTTCAAAATGATTTTAATGGGCTAATCCAAATTTACACTGGAAATGGAAAAGGGAAAACTACAGCAAGTTTAGGCCTTACATTGAGGGCTTATGGACATGGCTTTCCTATTGCCATAGTTCAGTTCATGAAAACAGAAGATACAGGGGAAATAAAAGCAATAAAAAAACTAAAAATAGCCGAATCTTATTCTTTTGGACTAAAAGGCTTTATTGATAAAGACAAGCCAAGAGAAATCGACAAAATAGAAGCACAAAAAGCATTGAAAAAAGCTGAAGAATTGATGACATCAGGAAAATTTAATTTTTTGATACTTGATGAAATAAATTGTGCATTATATTTTAATCTTTTAAAAGAAAAAGATGTCCATGAATTTCTTGACAAAAAGCCACAAAACTGCGAAATAATTTTAACAGGAAGATGTTGTACAGAATCACTAATAAAAAGAGCTGATCTCGTTACAGAAATGAAAGAGATAAAACACCCATGGAAAGAATGTCAAATGAAAGCAAGAGAAGGAACAGAATATTAACAAATATATCAATTTTCTTTTTTGTATTATTAATTTCAATATTTATCTTATCAGATATAAAATTGAATAATATAGAAAATGGCAGAATCCTTGCAAAAAATTCTTTTTGGAAATATTCTCAAAAGGGAATTAAAACAGCAGAAATTCAAATATTGAATAATCAATATTCAACAATAAAACTTCTAAAAATAGACCCTAAATATTTTTATGGACATATCATGTATTCAAGAAATATTGGAAAAACAAGTATGTCTATCAGAAGTATGACAAAATCATATAATGATGTAATAGGAATAAATGCAAATTATTTTGATGAAGATTACTACCCATTGGGACATCTTAAAATAAAAGGAAAAATAATAAACAATTACATAGCTGAACCGTTAATATATTCAGGAATAATAACATTCAAAAACGGAAAAATGAAAATAATTCACAGAGATAATTATATCCCTGAAAATTATGATGAAGCTCTACAAATTGGTCCAAGATTGATTGCAAATGGAAAAATGACTTACGGAATAGAAAATATGATAGACTACAAAAGTTATTCAAGACGATCAATGATTGGATTTGACAAAAACGGATCAATAATACTTGGAGTAACTTATGGCATTACATCTTGGAAAGAAATTGTCAATACGATATTATATAATTCAGAAATAAATATTGAGAGTTTAATAAATTTAGACGGTGGCTCCTCAGCTCAGTTATATGCTTCAAATGGCAAAACAGATATTATTGATGAAAGAGGAGTATCAGTTCCTGTTGGAATAGGATTTAGATTTAAGAATTAATAATACATGAATCAAAAAAAAAATGTTTACAATTCAGAAATTTTTTGTTAATATTTTGTTAACTATATATTAGTACAATAAAGCTAAGTTAAAATATAATAAA
The DNA here is from genome assembly GCA_045114665.1 of Candidatus Xenobia bacterium. Classification (GTDB taxonomy): domain Bacteria; phylum Vulcanimicrobiota; class CADAWZ01; order CADAWZ01; family CADAWZ01; genus CADAWZ01. The sequence continues at coordinate 6,514 of JBGUKW010000297.1, forward strand.
ATTCTCAAAAGAGAATTCAAGGAGGTTTGACTTATGTTTGATACAAATTTGCAGGCAAGTAATGTAATGAACAGCCAGCAGATGATGAATGTTCACTTCACAAACTTGCAGAACCAATTCACCCCAGGTTACAAAGCCGAATCAGTAAATTTCAATGATCTTATGAGTAGCACTGGAAGCAGTGGTTCAGCAAAAGTAAGACAAAATAGTACAATATTCACACAAGGTGCTATTTCACAGACAGGAAGACAGTTCGACCTTGCTATCAATGGTAACGGTTTCTTCACATTGAGCGACGGAGTAAACGAACAGTATTCTCGTGACGGTCGTTTTGTTGCTTCTCCAGAAGGCAAACTCGTTCAAGAATCAACAGGAATGGCTGCTAAAGCATACAAACTCGATGCAAATGGCAATATCTGTGGAACACTTACAGATGTTGATGTTTCCATGGATCCATCAAACCAAAAATATCTTGGTGAATATGACAGTTTCAGCTTTGACAATACTGGTAAACTCTATGGAGAAAAGACAATAACAGATCCTATCACTGGACAGGAAACAAAAGAAACTGTTCCTCTCTATCAAATGGCTCTTACTTCATTTGCAAATTCTTCAGGACTTCAGCGTACAGGTACAACAACATTTGCTGCAAGTGAAACTTCTGGAAAAGCTGTAACAGGTGTTGCAGGTCAAGGTGCTCTCGGTTCAGTCGTAGCAAATAGCGTCGAGCTTGCAAATGTTGACTATGCTCAACAGGCTGCTTCAATCGGTATGGCAAAAATGAACTACAATGCAAGTTTTGCAGCTTTCAAAGCAATGGATAAGCTCACAGAACAAGCACTTCAGTTAGTAAAATAATCTTTTTCAAAAGAAAATAAAATTAGCCCTATATCCCCTTTGCTTTAGAGCTATAGGGATATAGGGTAATTTTTTTAAGAAAAAAAATTAAATAATAAAGTTTGGATAATTGCTTTGTATTTCTTTTTATGTTATAATTAAATGTATGTTCTTTGAAAAGGAGGAAATTATTTTTTGAGAGAACAAATGGACAGAATTTCTTTTGATTCGAATATATCCCCTTCAGGAAATATTCAGGCACAATATATGAGAAACCAAATTAGAGCAAGCAGTCGTCCAACCGTAGAAACAAAAAAAGCTGAAGCTTATGATTTCAAACGTGGAGAAAAACTTTCAAGTGAGCAAGAAAGATTTGTAAGAGACATATTTAATGGCTTTGCAGAAAATGTTATGATTCACTTAGGAGCTTTACTTCAGACTAAAGCTCAACTAAACTTAGGAAGTATCAGACAAAGGAACTATCATTCTTTTTTAAGTTCTCTAAACGATCCTTCCGCTATTTTCGTATTTAAAATAGATGCCACAACAAAAGGTATAATATGTATGGAAATGCCATTGGGGTTCGCTCTTATAGACAAACTCATGGGTGGTAAAGGAACGGCAATAGATGAAGTACGAAAATTTACTGAACTTGAAAAATCCATAATCATGATGCCAATTAACAATATGCTTACGGCATATACAGAGGCTTGGAAAGATGTAAGAAAAGTAGAATCAGTCTTTTTAAGCATGGATTTTAATCCAATGTCAGTTCACATAGCCATACCAAGTGAAGTCATGGTTGATATAACTTTTGAAGCAACATTTGCTCAAACTTCAGGCATGGTCGATGTATGTATTCCTTTTAAATATCTAAAAGATGTACTTCCAAAAATAAGTTTTGACAAATTCTTAATAACGAGAAGCATAACAGGAGATAATCACCAAATAGCTCCTACAAATATAATAACTGGAGTTGAAGCAGCAAAAATTCCTGTTGTGGTAGAACTCGGAAAAGCGGAATTAATGTTCCAAGATTTACTTGATTTAGAAATTGGAGACTGTATAAAACTTGACACAGTTGTAACAGATCCTATGAAACTAAAAGTAAATAACAGAACAAAATTTTTAGGAAGACCTGGAATTAAGGACAATAAAATGTCTATTCAGATAACAAAAGTATTAGCAGAAGGAGACGAGGACGATGAACAATGAGGTAAGGTCAGTTCAATTTGGAGAAATTGAAGGTGGAGTAACACCATCTGGTCCACCAAGTAGTATTGGTATTTTAAATGATGTTGCTTTAGTTGTAAAAGCAGAACTTGGAAGAACAAGTATGCAGGTCAAAGAAATATTAAAACTCGGTGTAAATTCTGTAATTTCTCTTGATAAAGAATCTGGTGAACCTGTAGATGTACTTGTAAATAACAAGATGATTGCAAAAGGCGAAGTCGTCGAAATAGATGGCAATTTTGGTGTTAGAATTACAGAAATAATCAACAGATGAAAAGAAAATATATACTACAACTTTGTTTTCTGTTTATACTCATTTTTATACTTTCAGCGACTATATATGCAGAAGATACTCAAAAAAAAGTAGAAAAACAAAATATAACTACTGAAGCAAAAAAAGAATTAAATAAAGAAGAACCTTCACCACTCGAAAAAGAATTTGCAACTGTTCCAAATCAAACAGATGAAATAACAGATGACAATGAAGATTGGCTAAATGCAAAAGAAACTGCAAAAGACCGTGAAATAAACAGAAAACTAAAAAAAAGAATTATTATAACTCTTTTTTATCTAGTTATTGTTGTTATATTAATTTTTATAGTATTAAAATTTCTTGGTTCTGGGAAAATAAATATTCCGACATTAGGAATTATAAAAAATAATAGAAATATATTGCAAATAAAAGAAAGGATGTTTCTACAACAAGGAAAGGTTTTATATCTCATAAAAGCAGGAGAAAAAAATATCTTGATAGGAGTATCAGAAAATAATATAAATTATTTAACAGATGTAAATGTCGAAGATAATAATAACAACTCAACAACTGCAACACAAGATATAAAACAAACAGAAAACAATTCTTATTTTAGTTTGTTTCCACAGATAAAGCCAATAGAAAATAAAGAAATACTAAAAGAAGATAATAAAAAAAATACTGACACAGAAAAAAACTCGGAGGAATAAATGAATAAAAAGCAAGACCTACGATTAGACAAAATACTTTCGGTACTTGGCTTTATAGCCATAATATCGGCATTGATTGTCATATTTAAATCAGATTGTCTTGCAGCTCCAACACCCAATATAAGCCTTCCAGACATAAATATAGGAACAAATAAACCAAAAACTCCTACTGAAATGGCATTGCCAATACAGTTGTTGTTCTTTTTAACAACCCTATCTATGGCTCCTTATTTATTGTTCATGACCACCGCATTTATAAGAGTATCTATTGTTTTGTCATTCATCAGAACGGCCATGGGTACACAACAGGTTCCACACACACAAGTTCTTATAGGTTTGGCATTATTTATAACATTTTATGTCATGATGCCTGTTGGAAAAGAAATAAATGACAAGGCGATCAAACCATACACACACAGGCAAATATCTTGGAATCAATTTTTGGATAGAACATCAGCTCCATTAAAAAAGTTTATGTTAAAACAGACAAGAGATAAAGAACTAAAACTCTTTATAAGATTAGGAAAATTGGACACAAAAAAGATCAAAAAGAGAGAACAAGTTCCTGTATGGGTTCTGATTCCTGCTTATGTTTTGAGTGAAATAAAAACAGCATTTGAAATAGGTTTCTTAATATATCTGCCATTCCTTGTTGTAGACATGGTTGTATCCTGTATTCTTATGGCAATGGGTATGTTTATGTTATCACCAATGACAATTAGTACACCATTTAAAATAATAATGTTTGTTTTAGTTGATGGGTGGCAACTGATTGTAGAAAGTCTTATAAAAAGTTTTAAATGACAAATCTAAAATGGAGGGCAAAAATGACAGAAGAATTTATATTATATATAACAAGTAAAGCATTACAACTAACATTAATGCTTGCACTACCTATGCTTCTTGCCGCTCTTGTTACAGGTCTTGTTATAAGTATATTGCAGGCAACAACTCAAATTCAAGAACAGACAATTTCATTTGTTCCTAAAATTATAGCTACCTTTGCTGTATTGATAGCCTGTTCAAGTTGGATTATAGCTATGATGTCTCAATTCGCAGTAGAAGTCTTTGCGGGCTTCCCAAAAATAGTCAATATGTAAATATTAAAGGCGGTTTATAAATGGATCCGACACAAGAAGGACTAAAACTTTTTGCACTATGGCTATTGATATTCGTAAGATTTATTGGTTTTGCAATAAGAGCTCCTGTTTGGAGTAGTTACTTCAATAAAAAAATACTTATTGTTTCTGGTGCTGTTTGGGCATGTATCATATATCCAAGCATGACTGTACCTGATATATCTTTTGAGCCATTTACATATATATTGATGATTATTTATCAGTTATTTACAGGTATCATTATGGGATATACAGCGTATATCATTGTATCTGCAGCACAGTTTGCAGGTCAAATGCTTGATATACAAATGGGACTTTCAGTGGCAGCAAGTTACGATCCTATAAGCGGAAGTTCCATCAACATGATTATGAGACTTAAATTTTATCTTGCATTAACTTTATTTTTGATATTTAATGGTCATCATAAATTAGTTGAAATAATATTTAACAGCTTTAAAGTAATACCAATTACTGGTTTTAATTACAATGGAGATGTAATGCATCAGCTTATAGTCATGACTTCCCAAATCTTTTATTTAGGAGTGCAGTTAGCTTCTCCAGCAATGGCAGCACTTTTTACTACTCAAATAGGTCTTGGTATGTTGGCAAGAGTTGCACCACAGATGAATGTTTTTATGTTAAGTTTTCCACTTAATATAGCTATAGGTATAACTATTTTAGTTGCATCATTACCATTGATTATAAACTCTTTACAAAAACTTTTCGAACTAAATAACGATTATGTTATACAAATTATAAAAGCCATGAGTATCCTTCCAAAAGGAGGATAAAAAAAATATTTTTTGGAAATATCTAAGGGGTAAAATAAAAGCGAAAGGGGGAAAGTAACATGTCTGAAGACAGCGACAAAACTGAAGAACCTACCGAGCAGAAATTGCAGGATGCACGAAAAAAAGGACAAGTTTGTAAAAGTCAAGACGCAACATCAACATTACTTCTCGGTGTAACAGCTGCTGTTTTAGGTGCAACAGGAGCAGGTCTTTTTAGAACTTTGAGCGGTTTTGCAAGAACTTGGTGGCTTCAAATAAGTGGAATTGTTGACAATCCAATAGGTGAAAGATATCTATTTGGAGATTTTCTCTATATGATGACCACTTTCTTTCAAGTTCTCATACCTCTTTTTGCAGCAGCATTCATATTCGCTATAGCAGGAAACATGGCTCAGATTAAATTCATATTTACAACAGAGCCATTAACTCCAAAACTTAGCAAAATTAATCCTATAGAGGGATTCAAAAAGATTTTTTCGATGAAATCAGTTGTAAACTTATTACAACAAATTGCAAAATTAGGTGTAATAGGATTCATCGTCTATAGTATTCTAAAAAAGAATATACCTGTACTTTCTTTTGCTGTAGATTGGGATCTTTATACAACTACATCTTTCTTGAAAAAAATTGTACAACAAATTATTTCAAATACTCTTGTGGGCATGTTCGTATTATCTATTCTCGATTATATTATTCAGAGAAAAGAATATATGAAAAACATGAAGATGTCTATGCAAGAATTAAAAGATGAGTACAAAAATACCGAAGGAAACCCACAGGTCAAAGGTAAAATCAAGCAAATGATGAGACAGGCGGCACAGGGGCAGATGATGGGAGAAGTAGCAGGAGCTTCTGCAGTTGTTACAAACCCTACTCACCTTGCAGTTGCAATAAGATATAAACAAGGTGAAGACCAAGCTCCAGTTGTAGTAGCAAAAGGTGAAAATTTAAATGCTGTAAAAATAAAATCACTTGCAGAAGACAGTGAAGTTCCTATTGTAGAAAATGTAGAACTCGCAAGAGCTTTATTTGGTGCTGCTGAAGTTGGTCAACCAATTCCTCCAGACCTTTACAAAGCAACAGCTGAATTGCTTGCCTATGTATTTAAAATCAAAAGAAGAAAAAATAAAAGACAGCAAAGAAATAAAAGAAGATAATATTAATTAAAAGGAAAATATCTCTGTGGATATAGAAAAACTATCAAAAAATTCCGATATTATGATGGCAGTGGCTGTCGTGGGTATTATTCTTATGCTCATCATTCCAATGCCCTCAGAACTTCTTGACTTTTTACTCGTTGTAAATATAGCTTCAGCTATCATCATTCTTATTATATCCATATATATTGCAGAACCTCTTGAATTTTCTGTGTTCCCAACCATGCTTCTTGTTTGTACGCTTTTTAGGTTGGCACTTGATATTTCTTCCACAAGAATGATTCTACTATATGGAGATAAGAAAAGTCCAACTGGAGCTCCGATAGGTGCTGGACATCTTATACCTGCATTCGCAGAAGTTGTTGTTGGTGGTAATTTAATTATCGGTTTCTTGATGTTCATCCTCTTGATTATTGTTCAGCTTATGGTTATAACAAGTGGTGCTGAGCGTATCGCACAGGTTGCAGCAAGATTCACACTCGATGCTATGCCTGGAAAACAAATGGCAATCGACGCAGATCTTCACTCTGGATTGATTGATGCTGAAGGTGCTAAAAAGAAAAGAAGAGCAGTCGAAAAAGAATCAGACTTCTATGGAGCCATGGATGGTGCTGGTAAGTTCGTAAAAGGTGATGCCATGGCATCTGTTGTTATTATGGTCATCAACATCATAGGTGGTTTGTTAGTCGGAATTATAATGAAACACATGAAGGCAGGAGATGCCTTAAATACCTATGCTATATTGACTATAGGCAGTGGTCTAACAACTACAGTTCCAGCATTCCTTTTATCTACTTCAATGGGTATGGTCGTTTCAAGAGCTGCCTCTGATTCAAACCTCGGTTCAGATTTAGTTGGACAGTTAATGGCTCAACCAAAAGCACTCATGATCGGTGCAGGTTTCTGTATATTGCTTGCACTTCTTGGAATAACTGGATTCTTCCCAATGCCAGTATTCCCATTCCTTACTTTAGGCTTAATTTTGGGTGCTGCAGGATTCATGCTCGACAAACAGTCAAAAACCCAAGATGTTGCTGTTGTTAGTAAAGGGCAAGAAAAGAAAAAAGAAGCTGCAAAAAAGCCAGAAAATGTTGTACAGCTTATGCAGGTTGACCCAATTTCTCTCGAAGTTGGAAGAGGTCTTCTCTCACTTGTCGATCCTAACCAAGGTGCAAAACTTCTCGAGCGTGTAACATCTATAAGAAGGCATATTGCTCTTGAGCTTGGAATAGTTGTGCCTGGTGTAAGATTTAGAGATAATCTTCAGTTAAAACCAAATGGTTATGTAATCAAAATAAAAGAAATGGAAGTTGCAAGTGGCGAAGTTGTTGTAAACCAATTCCTTGCAATAGGTCCAGAAGAAAAACTCAAAAATTTAAGAGGAACAAAGACTGTAGACCCTACTTATGGCATGCCTGGTGTTTGGATTTCTCCTGAACAAAGAGGAGATGCTGAAAGACTTGGTTGTATGATATTCGATCCTGTCAGTGTTATAGCTACCCAAATGACTGAAGTCATTAGAACTTATGGTGGAGATTTGATAGGAAGACAAGAAGTTCAAGCATTGATTGATACTGTAAAGAAAACTCACCCTGCAGTTGTGAAAGAACTTGTTCCAGATCAGATGTCTTATGGTGAAATTGAAAAAGTTTTACAAAATCTTGTAAAAGAAAGAGTTTCAATAAGAGACTTAGTAACAGTTCTTGAAACACTTGCAGATAATGTAACCATGTCAAAAGACCCTGAAGTATTGACAGAATGTGTAAGAGTTGCACTTTCAAGGGTAATTTGTAAAGAATATGTCAATAATGAAGGTATTATAAATGTAATAACACTCGATCCACAGATAGAACAAATAATATCACAGTCTATACAGAGAACTGAAATGGGTTCATTCTTAGCATTAGATCCTAACATGGGACAAAATGTGTTGAGTTCTGTAGGTAAAGAAGTTGCAAAACTTCAAGAAAAAGGACTTCAACCAATAGTATTGTGTGCTCCACAAATAAGACCAGCTCTCAAAAAATTGACAGATAGATCATTCCCTACCCTTGTGGTTTTGTCATGGAATGAAATAGCACCTAAAGTTAATGTAAATTCAGTAGGTCAAGTATCTTTGAACTAAATAAAAGATATACCCAAAGTCTAAAAGACTTTTAAACATGCCTAATAAGGCACAAAAAAATTGGAGGTATTCTGCCAAATGGAAACAAATATTGGACTCACACCAGAAGAAATGGTCAGCATGTTCAACAGAATGTACTTAGATGTATGGGAAAAAACAAAAGATAAAATAACTTGGGACAACCCAATGACCCCACAAACAGTTATGAATCTGCTTGAAATAGTAGTAACAGCAGCAAGAGATGGTGCTATATTGACAATGCATGAGAACAACCAAAAAGTATATATGGATTTAGTTCAAAAAGGGATTATTCCACAATAAAAAAAATATTGATTTTTTTTTAAAAATATATTGACACTTTGGGTTTATTGTGTGATAATATAAACAAGGTTAGCTTAAAAAAATTTTGAAGGGAGATTCCTAACTATGGGTAATATAATGGCGATTTCTACTTTAGTAAATAACATCAACAGCACAATGAGTGCTAATCAGATGTTGAACAGTGCATCAATCAAAGCTGAAGAAGCACAACTCGCAATGGCATCTGAATCAGAAAAATCAGAGTGGAACAAATGGAAAATGATCCAAGACACACAGAACAAAATTTATGAAATTCAGCAGGGTGTCGCAGTAGAGCAGGCTAAGACTCAGGACAAGATGTTCAACAAATGGGATGAATATATCAAATCATAGTTGAAACTCGTTAGCAAGCAAGCTGAGAGGTCTCAAATTTTGAGGCCTCTCTTTTATTTCACTACATAAAACCGTTATCTTGCTATTAAGTCGGAAGCTAAATAGGGGCTGTGAAAAAAGTATTTTTTTATATATAATTTTCGTAAATTAACTCGTTTTGTTAGTTTATAAAAAAGTGGTTGAGATTGCCACG
>JBGUKW010000298.1:0-9498 GCA_045114665.1 Candidatus Xenobia bacterium
GAAGAGGAAGAAGAGGAAGAAGACGAAGAAGACGAAGAAGAGGAAGAAGAGGAAGAAGACGAAGAAGAGGAAGAAGAGGAAGAAGAGGAAGAAGAGGAAGAAGACGAAGAAGAGGAAGAAGAGAAAGAAGAGAAAGAAGAGAAAGAAGACAAAGAAGAGAAAGAAGAGAAAGAAGAGAAAGAAGAGAAAGAAGGTCGTCAGAGAAGTAATAAGGAAACTCGTCAATTAGAAGATAGGGAAAGAGAAAGAACAAGTAAAGCTGAAGAAGAAGCTGAGAAAAAAGCTGAAGAAAATCAAGAAGCTCCTAAAAGAGCTAATAGAATAATTAGAAGAAAGGGAAGAAGATAGCTTAATTCTTTCACTTGAATTTATTTAGAAGTTGTTTTGTTTAGGCTGTGAAAAATGTTAACATTTTTTTACAGCCTAAATTTTTTTATTCAAAAAAAATTAACAAAAATTGATTTTTTTTTACAATATTTAATGATAAATTGCAATATTAACATTTTAAAATCGTACTATAAATATTATATAGGACGGTTTTTTATTATGGATGAAGAAAGAAAAAATAATTTAATTACAGCAGTTCTTTTATTGGTTATTTCTATTTTTTTTATATTTATATTTATTGAGATGACAAAAGAAAATCAAATGGATATAAAGCAGAGTTTTACAGAAAAAGTTATTGATGAAAAAAGGTTTGTTGATGATTCGGATAAATTGAATAAAAGAGAAAGATTAGAACAAAAAGAAAAAATTATATATGTTCATATTTGCGGAGCTGTTCAAAATCCTGGGGTTTATAAAATATCTGAAGGAATAATAACTGCAGATGTAGTAAATTTGGCTGGTGGTTTATTGAGTACGGCTGATATGTCGGCTGTAAATCTTGCAAGGCGTGTCAGAAATGGCGAAAAAATAGAAATTCCAACTGTTTTTGATAAAGATAGAAAAAATAATTTTGCTGAAAATAAAAGAATTTCTTATAAAAATTTGTCTAAAAAAGAAAATATAGATGATATTGAAGAAATTGCTTTAGTCAGTGATGTTATTAATATTAATGACGCTTCAAAAGGTGATATTGAATCTATTCCTGGAATAGGGAAAAAGACAGCTGAAAAAATTATATCATATAGAGATGAACATGGAATAATAGAAAGTTTGGAAGAATTAGAAAATATTCCTGGAATTAGAAAGAATATTATTTCAAAATGTCGAAAATATCTAATAGTTGATTAAATATTTTGGTTTAATTTTTACCGAAATGCACCGTAATGCCCCTAAATTAATTTATGGGGAGTATGTCAAGACTTAAAAATAAATAAAAGAAGATGGTAAATTATGAAACTTACTACATTACATTATGTTTTAATTGGAACGATTGTAGGAATGGCTCTTGTCTTTGGTCTTTTTGCTTTTTTTAGAAACAAGATGACTCCGACAGATGTTCCTGAAGTTCAAACTGCTGTAAATACGGCTCCTGAAAATGCAGAGAAATGCCCTGTATGTCAGAAGCCTGTAAATCCTGCAAGTGATTTTTGTATGACTGTAGGACCTAAGAAATATAATTTTTGCAGTGATATTTGTTTTAGATCATTTAAGGACGATCCTTTTTTGTACATAAAGGATGACATCAAGTTAAATATTGAGATTGTGCCTGTTGAGCAACCTAAAAATACAAGTCCTCAACCAAATTATACAAGAGTTCCAGATAATCCGCCACCTGTTAATACTCAGCCTGTAACACCTGCTCCAAAACAGATTCCTGAGCCTTCAGGTGGTGGAAATTCAGAATCTAATTTGATTGAAAATATACCTCTTCCAGATGATATAACATCACAAGGAAGTTCTTCAGGATCAAATGAGATAGAGGAAATTCCGCTTGATTCAGGAAATAGCAATCCTCCTCCAGCTCCTCCTCCAGCTCCAAAACAGGATACACAAAATTCAGAGATAGAGGAATTGATGCTTGATACTCCTGATACGCAGATAGCTCCTCCACCGCCTCAGCAACAACAACCACAGACACAGACTGATGGAAATATGGTTATAGAGGAAATACCGTTGAATTAAATTGTATTTGATTTTGAAGTCTTATTTGCTAATTTTAAATTTTTAGTGAGTAAGACTTCAAAATTTTTATTTAAAAATAAAAGAAATTTCACATCAAATATATAATATTACAAAAATAGGGTAGGAAAGGATTTTATATTTTTTATGAGTTTTGAAAAAAAATATACAGCTGACATAGTTGTTGAAAAAGTTAAATCTATTTTGTCTGAATTAACAGGTATTTCAGATATCAATGGTATTAAATTTACACCGGGGGATGAAAAAGGTGATGTTGTTTTTCCATGTTTTGTCTTTGCAAAATCTATGAAAAAAAATCCAGCAGTGATAAGTGCTGAACTGTCGGAAAAAATAAAAGAAAAAGGACTTGACGATATATTTTCTGAACAGAAAAGCACAGGTGGGTATTTGAATTTTTTCCTTGATATGAAAAAATTTCATTCTGCAGTAGTTTCTGATTTTGTAAAATTACAAGATAAATATGGCTCTCTTTCAAAAGGTGAAGGAAAAACAATTGTAATAGACTATTCAAGTCCGAATATTGCAAAGCCATTTTCAGTAGGTCATCTTCGTTCAACAAATATTGGCTCTTCGCTTTCTAAAATATTGCGTTTTGCAGGTTACAATGTTATTGGAGATAACCATTTGGGAGATTGGGGAACACAATTTGGAAAATTGATATATGCCTATAAAAATTGGGGAAATCCAGAAGTCATCGAAAAGGACCCAATAAAAGAGCTTTTAAATCTATATGTCCGTTTTCATGAAGAAGCAGGTTTAAACACTGATGAACATCCTGAAGAAGATAATGAGCTTGAAGATAAGGCAAGAGCTTATTTTAAACAGCTTGAAGATGGCGATCCTGAAATAACAGAAATTTGGAAATGGATGAGAGAGATAAGCCTTAAAGATTTTGACAAAGTCTATAAAATGCTCGATGTTTCATTTGAAGAAATGCTTGGGGAAAGTTTTTATAATGACAAAATGGAAGAGATAAAACATATTGCCGAAGAAAAAGGACTGCTTGAGACAGATGAGGACGGAGTAAAATTGATTCGACTTGATAAATTCGGCATTTCTACACCGCTCTTGCTTCAGAAAAAAGACGGAGCAAGTCTATATGCAACAAGAGACCTTTCAGGTATTTTGTACAGAAATAGAACTTGGAATCCAGAAGCAATATTATATGTAGTTGGTGAAGAACAGACATTGTATTTTAAACAGCTTATAAAAGCCTCTGAGCTTCTCGGTCTTGGATCAAATTGTGTACATATTGCATTTGGTCTAATGATTCTTCCTGCTGAAGGCAAATTCTCTACAAGAAAGGGAAGGGTTATTTTCCTTGAAGATGTTTTAAAAGATGCTGTAGATCGTGCAAGAAAGATGATAGAAGATAGAGATTTTTCTGAGGAAAAGAAACAGGAAATAGCTCAAAAAGTTGGAATCGGTGCTGTAAAATATAATGATTTATCTCAAAATAGGGTAAAGACAGTTGGATTTGATTGGGATAAAATGCTTTCAATGGACGGAAATAGCAGTCCGTATTTACAATATAGCTATTCAAGGGCAAAGGCTGTTTTGAGAAAAGCTGAATATAATGGAGACAGAACTTGGAATGATTCTGTAGAACTTGAAAAAGATGAAAAACAGCTTTTGAATCGTCTTTCACAATTCCATTCTATAGTTGAGTCATCTGCTGTGCAGTATTTCCCACATATAATAGCAAATTGGCTCTATGAATTGGCTCGCGATTTTACTTCATTCTATACAAATGTTAGAATTTTATCATCAGAAGAACCATATAGACAGAATCGTCTTATTTTGACAGATTTTTATTCATCTGTTATAAAAACAGGTCTTTCTCTTCTTGGTATTGAAACTTCGGAAGAAATGTAAGGCAGAAAGGATTTTTATATGAATAAATTACAAAATCAATTTCAAAATTCAGATCCTCTTTTCAACATGACTTCTTCTCAGGAATTGAATAATTTCATAGAAAAGATAAAACAGTTGTATTCAATGGAAATAACTGAGGAAGAATTCAAAGAAGCTATTGAAGATTTAGACAATTTCAGAAGAAGAGCAAGGGGTGTTATTGAATCACAGTGTAAATCAAATGTTCTTTCTTCTGAAGAAAAAAAATCTATCGATCACATATTGATGAGACTTTTAAGTTTAAAAAGTGCATTGGAAGAAGTCCGTCTATATTTTAAAGACGGCAAAAAAGAGCATATAGAATCTGGTTTAGAGAGATGTAAGAGATATTTTGAAGAGATGACTCAACACGCAGATAAGATTCAAAAAGGTCGTGAAGCAGAAAAAAGCAAATATTCAAAAGCTCCACTTCAAAATGAACTTATGCGTATTTGGTATGATGTTGCAAAGGGAAAATTATCTTCCAAAATTTTTGCAGAAAAATTACATGACATCAAAAAAGGATTGAAAGAATATTATAATTCTGCTGATGATTTTGCTGAGTCTGATATAGGAGCAAGATATTATGTTCTCAACAGAGATGAAATAAGACAAGTTGTAAAAGACTATGTAAAATCACTTGAAGAGATTGAGAAATATATGGCTGATGTAAAATCTGCAGAAAAATATTTGTTGAAATCAAAAGAATTTGCAGAAAAATTATTTTATCATCAGGAAAAGATGTTAAATGAAGTTCCTATAAAGCGTTGTCCAAAATGTTCTAAAGAAAATGAAATTTCTGCAAAATATTGTTCAGCATGTAATGCCATGTTGCCAGATTTGATGTAAAATTTTGGAGTGTATTGTGAAAATAAAAATATTTTTTCCTGTATTGTTATTTATTTGTATTTTTTTAGTTGCTGGTTGTGGTAAAAAAATATCTAATTCAAGAGCTGAATTTCAACAGATTACTTCAAATGTAAAGTTAGAACTTGATGAAGCAAATATTCAAGCATTTCAAATTTATTTGCCATTAGGTTATATGGAATATATACCAGATTCACGCAAATATAAAAAAGATACTATTAAATCGCCATCAGGGAAGGAATATAAAGTTATATGTCCTTATTCTAAATGTCATTATGAAAAAAATAATTTGGAACTTTTGGCTGAAGAACTTGATAAAAGCATGAAACGCAATAGAAATAGACGCAGTTCAAGTGATACTGATATTGATGATAATTGTAAAATATTTATCAATAATGATAAGAAATGCCTTTTGTATGTATTGCAATTTCCTTCAATAAGAGAATCTAAGGCTGATTTTATTATTGATAAATTAGTAGATTATATGTTCAAGAGTTTGAAGAATGAGATGAAAAAACAATATTCAAGTAAGCAAGATTATGATTTTAGTTCTAATGCAAATACAATAGAGTTTGTTTCTTATTTTAATAAAATAGAAAAAAATTCTTCAGATTATCTTAATATGGCTTCTGTGAGGACTTCGACTGGAAATGCAATATTTTTGTCTGTCCAATTTGATAAAGATGAAAAAAATGATATTATAGCTTCTTTATTGTCAATAAGACCTAATACAAGTAATAAATAAGAGTGAAAAAATGTTTAAAATTACAACAAATTCAGCTGAAGAAACAGAAAATTTTGGAAAAATGATTGCTACCTTACTTCGTGGGGGAGATATAATCTCTTTTGGTGGAGATTTGGGGGTTGGTAAAACCTGTATGATAAGAGGAATAGCACAAGGACTAGGGGTTAAATCAAATGTAACAAGTTCCAGTTTTGTTTTAATGAGAGTTCTTCAGGGAAGACTCCCTGTCTATCATTTTGATCTTTACAGGTTATCAAGTGAAGATGAATTGTATGATATAGGTTATGATGAATTTCTATTTTCAAATGGTGTTTCTCTTATTGAATGGTCTGACAGGCTTGGAAGTCTTATAGGTGATTCTTATTTACAGATTGACATTGAATATGATTTTGATGATTCAAGAGAAGATGGCGGTGTATATAAAAGAATTATAACTTTGACTCCATATGGAGAGCGTTTCCAAAAATTTTTGGAGGAACTAAAAAAATGAAAATTCTTACAATAGATTCTGCTTCAGAGTCTTTTTCTGTCTCTATTTTTGATGGAGATAAAGTTTTGTCTGAAGTCTTTTTAAAAAGAACTGGAAAACAGTTGACATATTTGGCAAAGTCTATTGATTATGCTTTTGTATTGTCAGGATTAGATAGAAAAGACATTGAGCTTGTTTGTGTTTCTTCAGGACCAGGGTCTTTTACAGGAATAAGACTTGCTGAAGTTACTGCAATGACTGTTGCACAGATTATTTCTGCCCCTATTATTACGATAAATACACTTGATTCTGTGTATGAAGCTGTCAAATTCTACAAAAAAAATGTTGCTGTTGCATTTGATGCAAGAAGAGATGAGATCTTTACAGCAATATATGGAGATAACAAAAGACTTACAGATTATTTAGCTGTTTCTGTCAAAGAATTTAATACTCTTTTAAAAAAATATGAAATTAAATTTGTAACAGGAAATGCTATAACAAGATATGGAGCAAATATGAAAATTGTTGTTCCAGAAATTGAATTTGCTAATGAATTTTTTTGGTATCCCCATGGTTTTGCTCTTGCTTCTATCGGTATTGAGAAATATAACAATGGGGAAGCTATTCCATTTAATGAAGTTCGTCCATTTTATATGAGAAAACCTGAAGCAGAGGAAACGAGAGAAAAGAAGTTAAAAGAGCAGATGGAGAAAAAAGATGAGTGAGGGACTTTTGACAATTTCTCCTATGGCACGGGAAGATATTCCTCGAATAATGGAAATTGAAAGACAGTGTTTTACCGATGACGGCTGGACGGCAGATGGGTTTCAAAGAGAAATTGACAATAAAAAAATTGCATTTTATATAACAGCTTCTTTAGATGGAAAAATAATTGGCTATATGGGCAGTTGGATTATATTGGAAGAGGCTCATATAACTACTTTTGCTGTTGATCCTGAATACAGAAATAGAAAAGTTGCTTCTACACTTATGCTATGTTTTTTGAGAGAAGCTGTAAAACAAGAAGTTCATTGGTCAACTCTTGAAGTCAATGAAAATAATGAACATGCAATAAAATTATATAAAAGATTTGGATATAAGACTGTAAGTGTTAGAAAAAATTATTATGGCGAAAATGAAGATGCTTTTTTGATGTGGCTTGGAAACATGCACTTGAAGTCTTTTTCTGAGAGGCTTGATGTTATTGAGCAAGAAATTAGTTAATTTTGTGTGATTATTAACTTAGAAATTAAATAATTGTTTTATTTTCTTATACGCAACTTTTGGGGTACAATACGCTAACTTTAACATTTTTCTCTTTTTATTTATCTAATTTTACTTAAAATAGAGAATATTTTAAGTAGAAGCTTTCTTTATAGATACTACTACGAGAAAAAGTGATGCAGTTCCAGTATTTTTTCTCCTTGCTTGCAAGGAGCTAATTTGCCCGTATTGTACCGCAAAAAGTTGCTCATTCAAATTATTTGACTGCAAAATTAATAACAAAAATTGATTTCCGCAAAAGTAAGAAGACAAGCACAAAAGCTACTAATTGAAAGTTTATAAACACACCATGAATACAGAAAAATTTCAAGTGGTTAGACAAAAGAGGTGAAGAGAAAGAGGGATAGATATGATTTGGTTAGGAATTGAGACAAGTTGTGATGATACTTCTGTTGCATTGGTAAAAGACGGAAGAGAGATACTTGCAAATTTAATATCTTCTCAAATAGATATTCATAAAATTTATGGTGGAGTTGTTCCTGAAATAGCGAGTAGAAAGCATTTAGAAACTATAAATCCACTCATTCAAGAGGCTTTAAAAATAGCTAATATTGGATTTGGTGATATTGATGCAGTTGCTGTAAGTAATGGACCAGGTTTGATTGGTTCACTATTGGTTGGTGTTGCTGCTGCAAAGGCATTGGCAACTACTTTAAATATACCAATTTTGGCTGTGAACCATTTGCCTGCTCATATTTATGCTAATTTTCTTGAAGACCCTATTCCTGAATTGCCAGCTCTTGCCCTTTTGATTTCAGGAGGACATACATGTCTTGCTGTTATGGAAGAACATGGTAAATTTAAATTTTTGGGTGAAACAAGAGATGACGCAGTTGGTGAATGTTATGATAAATCTGCAAGAGTTATGGGGCTTCCTTATCCAGGTGGTCCTGAAATAGATAGATTGGCAAAAGAGGGAAACGGAAAATCAATAAAATTTCCTCGTCCTTACATGTCAGAAAGTAAATATGAGTTCAGTTTTAGTGGTTTGAAAACAGCTGTTTTACAGTATTGTAGGAAAAATCCTGATTTTAATTTGTCTGATACTTGTGCTTCTCTTCAGGAAGCTATTTCAGATGTGGTAGTTAGAAAAACAATAAATGCTATGAAAGATTTCAATTTAAAAAGATTGATGATCGCAGGTGGTGTTGCTTGTAATTCAGGAATTAGACAAAAATTTGAATCTGAGTGTAAAAAACGCAATTTTGAATTTTTTAGACCAAAACCAATTTTATGTACAGATAATGCGGCAATGGTTGCATGTTGTGCATATTATGAATATAATTGTGGAAAGAGAAGCGATCTTCTTCTCGATGTTTATCCGTCTGCAAGTTGGGAAGATTATATTAAATAAGGAGGAAATATGAGATTTTTAAAAACTGTTGTTTTAAGTGCTTTTTTGTTTGTTGCTATGTATGCAGTTGGTTTTTGTTCTGTTGATTGGAGTAGTGTCAATCTTCCAATCGTAAAATTTATGGCAAAATACTATGATGTTGACCCTATAACCGTTGTTTCTATTGGTCAAAGAATGGAAAAATATGATGACGATACTTCTGTTTTGTTGTATCTTGCCAATGAAGCAAATGTTGATCCTTTAGAAATCATGGATAAAAGAATTGAAGGTAAGACTTGGGTTGAACTTTTTAAAGAATATAAGATAAAACTTGCTCCATTGTTTTTAGAAGCAGGAAAAAATCTTCCAGAGAGATTTAAATATCCTTATGCACAATATGAAGCTCACAAAAGAAATCCAAATTATAAGATGAAACTCTATGATACAAATATTAGAGATCTTGTTCAATTAAATTTGATGAAAAAAGCATTCAATTTAGAGCCAAGAAATGTTATGAAATCTGTAAATAATGGTGCTTCTTTCTCAGAAATAATAGATAATCAAATTGATAAACAAGATTTTGAATATGAATCAGAACCTAAATCTGAAGATACAGATATAGAATAATATTTATTTTTTTATATATTTCAATAAATCTCGGTAAAAAATATAATTTTTTGTCGAGATTTTTTATTTTTGTATTGATTTTTTTTTAAAATGTTGTGAAAATATATATAATAAAAAAATTAAAAGGGGGAAAATTATGGATATTAGACCTTATGCAAATGAGATAGATATAGCAGCTAAACTTTCAGCAGT
>JBGUKW010000299.1:0-5364 GCA_045114665.1 Candidatus Xenobia bacterium
CTATTGGACTTCAAACTTTTGAAACAATCTGCAAAAATAATTATCTATATATAGATAAAACAGAAAAATTACTTCAACTTGCTAAAACAGATAATAGTTATTTTTTGTCTCGTCCTCGTCGTTTTGGAAAATCTCTTACTTTGTCAACATTAGAGGCAATGTTTAAAGGCAAAGCTGAATTATTTAAAGGATTGTATGCCGAGAAATGGGTAAAAGAACAAGCTAATCATCAAAATCCAGTTATAAAACTTGATATGAGTCCTTTTTATAAATATAAAGATATTGATGAATTTAATACTTCCATTATAAAAAAACTTGAAAGATTCATTTTTTTAAATGATTTAGATATTCCTTCAGGAACAAAAGCAGGAGATATGTTAGCAGATATAATCATAAGATTATATAAAC
Organism: Candidatus Xenobia bacterium; assembly: GCA_045114665.1. Taxonomy (GTDB): domain Bacteria; phylum Vulcanimicrobiota; class CADAWZ01; order CADAWZ01; family CADAWZ01; genus CADAWZ01. The sequence continues at coordinate 409 of JBGUKW010000299.1, forward strand.
AATTTGGTCAAGTTGTTATTCTTATTGATGAATATGATAAACCTATAACTGATAATATCGACAATTTAGAAAAAGCAAATGAAATAAGAGAATTTTTGCGTTCATTTTATACTGTTATAAAAGATTCAAGTGATTATTTAAGATTTGTTTTTATAACAGGTGTATCAAAATTTAGCAAAGTAGGTGTATTTTCAGGATTTAATAATTTAGAAGATATATCAATGGATATAGAATATGGAGATATTGTTGGATATACTCAACAGGAACTTGAAGATAATTTTGTAGATTGGATTGAAAAAAATAGACAAGCAATGTCTTTGAGTAGAGAAGAATTATTAAAACAAATTAAAAGATATTATGATGGATTTTCTTTTGATGGAAAAACAAGAGTATATAATCCATTTTCAGTATTAAATTTATTTAAAAAATGTGATTTTAGAAATTATTGGTATATTTCAGCTTTACCTTCATTTCTTGTTAAATATTTTAAAAAACATGGAATAACAAATCCAGATAAATTTAGACATATAGAGGTAGAATCTGATTTTGCAGATGAACATGAAATAGAAAGCTCAACCTGTGAGAGTTTTTTATATCAAGCAGGTTATTTAACAATAGAAAAAAAAGAAGGCAATATATTAACTTTGGATTATCCAAATTGGGAAGTTCTTAGCTCAATAAGTCGTCTATATTTAAAAGATATTTACCAAATAGAAGAATATAGACCATTAGGAAATGCTCTTTGGAATTTAATCAAAACTTTACAAGACGGCAATGTAGAAGAAATTGTAAATATATTTAACAGTGTTTTAGAAAAAATTCCTTATAATGATTTTCCACAAAATCAGAATGAATCTTGGTATCGTTCTTTATTTGTAGTATTGCTTCGTGGTGGAGCAGGTGTAACTTCTTTTCAAGAATCTTATAGTAAAGATGGAAGGGCAGATTTAGTGATTCCATTTGATGATAAGATAATTATAATTGAATTTAAATTTGCAAATAGTTCACAAGAAGTAGATAAAAAGCGAGCAGAAGCTCAAGAACAACTCAAAAGATATGCAGAAAGTTATAAAAATGAAGGGAAGAAAATAATAAGTGTTGTCTTAATTGCTGATAATGAAAAAAAGCAGATAGTTTTGTAAAAATAACAATTTAACTTGTTGTGTTAGTTGATTAATATTTTACAATATACCAAATAACCCACTATTTAGAGGCGATGACAAAGTGGCAGTATATAGGCATATATTGGATAGTTTATAGCAACTTTTTATTTACTTTTTTAAAAAAATAAGAAACCCAACGAATTAATTAATTAATGAAGATTATATAAAATAAAAAAAGGGGCTTGAAAAAAAACTTTGACTTTTTTCACAGCCCCTTTTTGGGTCGGTGAAAATTGATACAAAAAGGAAAAATTAACATAATAGACAATAACTATAAAAAATAAAAATAAGCAAAATTAGCTCCTTCATAAATGAAAGAGGTTAAAAATTAAGGAGAATTAAATGAAAAACAAAAAATTTTTACTTCTCTTTTTATGTATTTTAGTTATTGGCATATTTACTACTGCCTGTGGTGGCGGTGGTAAATCCACACCACCAAACTATCCATTTATTCCCACACCAAATCCTACACCATCACCTGAAAAATATCCACTCGAACTTTCACAAACACAATTTACATTAGATGTCGGTCAAACAGACAATATTACTGTTACACTAAATGGAGAAGACATCACAAAAACAGTTACTTATACTGTTGATCAAGAGGTAATAGCTACTGTTGAAAAAGGATTGATAACTGGACTTTCTGTTGGCATTGCGAAAGTTACTGTACATGCCGATGAAGCAGAAGCTGACAAAACATTTACAGTAAATGTGATTGATCCAAGTTTGCCAACTCTTGAACTATCACAAACACAATTTGATCTCGCAATAAGAGAAACAGAAAATGTAACTGTTACACTTGAAGGTAAAGATGTTACAGAAGATGTCAAATATAACGTTGACCAAGAGGCAATAGCAACTGTTGAAAAAGGACTTATAACTGGACTTAGTTTAGGTCAAACAGATGTTACTGTATCTCTTGAAGGTGCTAATAATGCAATATTTACAGTAACTGTAACAGATAGTTTTGATGAAGAAGTTGAACTAAATGATGATGTACTCGATAAATTATATAAATTGGGAAAAATTGACAAAGATTCTGCTCATAAAACAGAAATAACAGAAATAAATATACCTGATATGTATAAATCAGATGGTAAAAGATACAAAATTACAAGTATTGGAGAAAAAATATTTGAAAATTGTGGAAATTTAACAAAAGTTACAATTTCAAACAGTGTAACTGAAATAAAAAATAAGGCTTTTTATGGAACATCTATTGAAGAGATAACAATTCCTGACAGTGTTACAAATTTGGGATATGCTTTTAATAGTTGTAATTCACTAAAAAAAATAACAATTGGAGATGGAGTAACAGAAATAAAAAATGGTCTATTTGAAAATCTTACTGTTTTAGAAACTGTAATTATTGGAAAAAATCTTAAAACTATTGAATTGAATGCATTTTATGAGTGTACAGGATTAAAAAGTATTAACTTTCCCAATACTCTTGAAACCATTGGATTGTCTGCATTTTATAAGTGTACAGGATTAGAAAGTATTAGTTTACCAAATACTCTTAAATCTATTGGCACCAGTGCTTTTGACCAGTGTACTTCATTAAAAGAAGTTGAAATCCCAGGTTGTGTAGAAATGAATCAGGATAATAATAAAGAAGAAGGCATAACAGAAATTGGAAACGCAGCCTTTAATGGTTGTACCTCTTTAAGCAAGTTGACATTAGGTAATGGGGTTAAAACTATTGGAAATAATGCTTTTGATGGATGTAACTATAACCAGTCACCTGATACTGTTAACTATGAATTAATTATTCCAGATAGTGTTACAACTATTGGAAATTGTGCCTTTAAAGATTGTTGCTTTTTTAATAAATTAAAAATAGGGACAGGAATTGAAACTATTCCACAATATGCGTTTAGTGGTTGTGCTAAATTAGAAGAGCTTGAGTTTAAAGAGACAACTAATATAAAAACTATTGAAGATAATGCTTTTAATTCTTGTGCTGCATTAGTATGTACAATTCCAGATCAAGTAACAAGTATAGGAACAGACGCTTTCCAAAGTGTAAAACACATCTATTACAATGGTAGTGCTGAAGGTAAGAATAAGAATTGGGGAGCAAAACAGGAAGATATATAGAAAATAGCAGTTATTTAAAAATATGACTAAAATTGACAAAAAATATTACATATTTATATTTCTTTTGGTTTTATCTGAAATTTTCTTTTTTCGTAATATTTTATTTAATGATTTACTTATTGGAGATCGAGCAGATGGTCGTCTTACAATGCTTATAACAGAGCATTGGTATCGTTTTTTTTGCGGATTAGAAAAGGTAAATGATTTGGGAATATTTTATCCTGCAGAAAATACATTGGCTTATTCAGATATGTTTTTTGGATATGGCATAATTCATTCATTGTTCCGTTTTTGTGGATTAGATATGTTTATATCCTATAAAATAACATTGATTTTTGTTCATCTTTTAGGAGTATTTACTTTATTTTATCTTTTTTATAAAGTATTAAAACTTGATTATTTTTGGGCTTTTTTTGGAACATCTGCATTTTCTTTTTCTTGTACTTATGCAAATCAATTTGATCATACACAATTAAATGCAGTTAGTTTTATCCCATTGTTTTTGATATTTTTTGCAAGAGCTATTCAAAATCTCGATAATCGTTTTAAAAAGAATTTTTATATTTATTCTGCAATATCTGTTGTTGTATTGATATTATATACTGCTTGGTATATTTTCTTTTTCTCTGCATTATTTCTTTTTGTTTTTATAGTTCTTGGATTATTATTTTGCTATTTAAAAAAAATAGAAATAAAAAATATAATAAAAAAATTTGGATATGATATAATAGGATATATTCTTGCAACTGTTTTGCTTATGATTCCCTTTGTGATGGCTGAAATTCCTATTATGAAAATAGCAGAAAATAGGGAATATAATTTTATAAAATTTCTTATTGGCAATGTATATTCTTATTTTTATACTCCAAATTGCATTTATTCTAAAATTTTTATACCTATATCTAAATATTTTGCGAACCACGAAATGCAAATGGGATTTTCAATCATCTTATTTGTTGTATTTGTAATTTGCATTATATTTCTGTTTAGGAATAACAAAGAAGAATCATCTATAATTTACAAAATTTTATCTATTACTTTGATTATATCTCTTTTATTGCCTGTACAATTTCCATTTACAAAATTTTCTCTTTGGTATTTTGTATATAAATATTTTATAGGTGGAACATCTATAAGAGCAGTTGGTCGATTTTTGTTCTTTTTAAGTTTGCCAATGGCTATAATAACATCTATTTTGGGAAATTTATTTTGGAATATAAAAAAGATTGAATATAAAAAATATTTGTTTAGTATGTCCATTTTATGTGTATTTCTTTTTGTATCAAATATAAATACAGTTGGAATAAATTCACATTGGACTAAGGAACAGGAATTTTCTTTTTTAAATTCTGTTCCAGCACCTCCTAAAGATTGTAAATTATTTTATGTCAAAAATTTTGTTATAGATAGAAATCTTATACATTGGGTGATTGATAATATAGATGCTCATGAAATTGCTTGTAAATATAATTTAAAAACTATAAATGGATATTCTGGAGTAAGTCCAAAAGGTTATAAAGTGGATTTTTATGACAATGAGGGATTATCCCTTTATGAGTGGATTTCTTTAAATAATTTACAAGATGATATTTATTTTTATGATTTGAAAAATAAAATTTGGAATAAATGTAAATTTGAAAATTTGTATTTAACTTCTTTTGATGTTTCAAATAAAAATTTCACTCTGTGT
>JBGUKW010000300.1:0-7964 GCA_045114665.1 Candidatus Xenobia bacterium
TACACTAAGTCAAGATAAAAAATTTTAATCTTTTTATATTGCATAAAAAAGAAAAAAACTGTATAATAAAAATAGCAAGAGAGAATAGAAAAAAACAAGATTTACATTCCCTTTAAAATATTTTTTAAAATGACAGTTTCTGTCATAATCAATGTGTATAATATAATATATATAATAAATAAAAAATTGAAGGGAATAATTATAAAAAAAATGTTTTACATTCAACAACAAAAATTAAATGAGAAAATAAATATTTTGACAAAACAAGCCAAAATTTATAAAAAACAGGCAGATAAAAATTGGGATAAAAGCAAAAAAAAGAATGACACAAAATATAAAATTCGTGCTGAAAAAGAATATTATATTTCTAAAAAACTTCAAAAACAGTCTGAAAAATTGCAAGATGCACTCGATGAATTGGAAATGGACGAAATGAACAAACAGTTAAAAATTATCGAAAAAGATATAGAGCAACTTGACGAGCTGTTAAAAGAAATGGAAGAGTACGAAAAAGCCGAAAAGGCTGAGGGAGCAAAAGAAGCAGAAGAGATATAAAAGAAGGGGGAAACAATGGGAAATTTTTTTATAAAATTACAATTTCAAATAATTAATTTATATTCAGATATACGATTCGCCATTGATATGGCAAAATTACAAATATTAAAATTTATATTTACAATGTTTGGAGTATTCTTACAAAAGGATACTCTAACACAACTAATTATTGTTAATGCAATAGTCGATCCAATTTGTTTTTTATTATCTCCAACAATGGGAATGGTCTATTGCGTAGTAGTTGTAAATGCTTTCCTTATTTATTTAGACTATGTCTTGGAATGATGACTGGCACGAGTAAAATTATTTTGTAAGTAAAAAATATTGTAAAATCTGCCCAAGAAAGCCACTATTTAGGAGCGATGTCATTGCGAGGGAGCTCAGAAAATAGTTAAAAACTCTGACGAGTTTTTAAAAAATCAGCCCCACAAATGTTCTTACTCCAACTTTTTGGGGAGAGAACAAAAGGAGGGAGCGACCGTGGCAATCTCAACCGCTTAATTTAAATTTAGTAATTTATAATAAAGAAAATAATAAACTTCTAAAAATTTATTTTAGGAGGATTAAAAAATGCAAAAATTACCTATAGGTATTCAAACATTTGAAAAAATTCGTCTAAAGAATTACCTTTATGTTGACAAAACAAAACAGATTTTAAGTTTAATCGAAAATGGAGAATGTTATTTTCTTTGTCTTAGCAAGTTGAAGTAATATTTCTGTTTTATCAACATATAAATACTCATCATTCTCTCGAATACTTTCAAAATCTTGCATTCCTATTGGTAGTTCTCGCATATATATTTTATCCTCCTAAACTCCCTTCCCCATTTGTGATGCTTTAGGGCTGTGAAAAAATTAAAAAGCTAATGTTTCACTATTTTTATTATAAAACCCAGTACAAAAAATGTCAATTATTGCCAAGAAACTCGCTCTATTTTACTGCCTCTATCAACTCTCTTGTATAATCTTTTTTAGGTGAATAAAAGACATCTTCTTTTGTTCCAAATTCAATTTGACTTCCCTTTTTCATAACCAAAACATAATCAGCCATATAATAAGCAACTCCCAAATGATGTGTTACAATAACTATTGAAAGGTTATTTTCTTTTCTCAAATTCATCAACTCTTCAACAACACTTAGTTGAGTTACAATATCAAGTGCAGATGTCGGCTCATCTGCAAGTAAAAGTTTTGGATTTAAAATCATTGCAGACAAAATACCTACTCTCTGCCCCATTCCACCACTTAATTTTAAAGGATATTGTTCCAAAACAGATTCATCGAGATTTATTTTCTTCATTATTTTTTTTGCATTTTCCAAAAATTCGTCATAAGAACACTTTTTATGCTCTTTTACTGCCTCATATATCTGATCTCCTACATTGCGAATTGGACAAAAAGAATCAGTGGCATTTTGAAAAATCATACCAATGGAAGAACCTGCTAATTTCCTTCTCTCTTTTTCATCAAGAAATGTAATATTATTATCATTATAAAATATCTCACCAGAAGATATTTTACCACAGGAAGGAAGCAATCCAGCAATCGCTTTCAAAATTGTTGATTTACCACTTCCACTTTCTCCAACAATGGCTAAAATCTTACCATTAGGCAAATCAAAATTTATATCTTTTACAACTTCTTTTTTATTATATTCTATTGATAAATTATTTACAGATAATATCATTTGTTTAAATTTTTAACAGATTATCGAATTAATAAAATAATATTTTTATTTCAAACATAAAAATAAAATCCTGCTTAAAGTTAGTATAAAGCAAAATAAAAATAGCCTTTGCAGATTTTTATTTTATCCACAAAGACTAAAAAAATTAAAATTTATGATTAAAGATTTATCCACAAAGCGGGACGAACACCATACGTATTGTATACATCATAGTAGGCGATGTACCCATCATAGCCAACAGCAAATACACTAACATAATTAGGCATAACAGAAGTACGCAACCAATAGTTAGCACAACCATTCCGAACAGAACATCTTTCACCTGCATAAGGTGTAGGCTCACATCTTCTCTCTTCATTAGAAGTAAAATATTGATTTATCTCACCATTATTATAATCACCAGCCAATAAAAATACATTATAAGTGCCACCTTCTGAATCTACATCTGCCAATGGAGTTGAATATATAAAGCTCTTCTCTGCTTTATTAAATGCTGTATTATAAAAATAACCATTTAACCATTTACACATATCACTATTAGCCCAACTATATCTATAACCAGAAGGAGAATAATCAATATGATGACCATCCAATACATACTTTGATATTACCAATACACGATTATTTTCTTCATCTTTATCCAATACTTGCCATGTTACAGGTTTAAATTCACCATCTACTTCATAAAAATAACTTCCAAAATCTATCTCACTACCTTTTGTAGCTCCTACAAATGGATTTGATATTACATCTACTGTAAATGTTGTACTACCTGCATTTTCAAGAGAAACTGTTACAGATGTACTTCCTTCACTAACTCCAGTAATTGTACCTTTATCAACTGTAGCTATAGATTCATCATCTACTGTATAAGTAACTGAATCTGTAACATCTACATCTTCCAAAGTTACTGCTACTGTACTTTCACCACCTACTGCAACTGACACTTTTTCTTTAGATACTTTAAGGGCAAATACTTCACCACCATCTTCAGTAACATATACTACAAAACTAACACTCTCTGCATTTGCAAGAGATACTTCTACTGTAGTAATTCCTGCACCTAAACCTGTAATTTTACCATTCTCAACTGTCGCAACAGTCTCATCAGATACTGTAAATGTTACCTGTGAAGTAACATCTTCATCATTTAATGTTACTGTTACTGAATCCTCACCACCAACAAGAACAGAAACAAGAGATTTTGAAACTTTCAAAACATTTACATTACTTTGTTCTTCTTGATTGGAAATAGGTATATAAGAATAAGCTGTATCCGTTTTATGACTGCCACAAGCAGTAGTTATTATTGCAATTAAAAAAAGACATAGTGTCAAAAAAATAATTTTTTTCTTAAACATATTTCCCCCTTATATTTTTATATTACATATATTTTATATTGTGCGGAAATTCTCCAATAATAAAAAAAAAGGAGAATTTCCGCACATGAAATTTTTTAAATATTATGTTAACAATTTATTAATATAATAGCAACATTATTAACATTTTTAGAGACAAAAAAAGAGATTTTACAGAAAATCCCGTAAAATCCCAAATTTATTCTTCTTTCCTATTTGAAATATAATCATTTTTTTTCAATATCGGCTCTAATTTCATAATAATCCGAAGGGTGAGCATAAAAACCTTTGACATTAGATTTAATAACAAAAGACATTTTCAAATGTGATACATAAATCAACGCACAGTCATCTAAAATTTCCTGTGTCATTTTTATGGCAATTTCAGAACGCTTTTTATGGTCAAATGTATTGTGAAGTTCTTTTTCTAATTTTGCAATTTTTGGGCTGTCATAAAATCCATTATTTCCAACAACTCCTTTAATTATACTGGTTGTAAAATAATATTCAGGATCGCCAGTGGGAGCAGTTACAAGAGAACTTGCAAAAATATCATATTTTCCACTTTTCAGAAAACTTTTATAATTATCTGTTGCATTTACATTTACTTTGATTCCAATTTTTTTTAAAGTATCCTGTGTATATTCAGCCAATAAAGGCAATTCTTGGCGTGATGTATATGTCAAATAATCCAATTCAAGATTTTTGCCATTTTTATCAACATAACCATCGTTATTTGAATCAATCCAACCAGATTTTTTAAGTAATTCCCTTGATTCTTCCAAATTGTAAGAAACAGCACTTACAAAATTATCTCCATAGGAAAAATTTTTAGGAAAAGGGCCAACAGCAGGAGAACCATTCCCATTTAAAAGAACTTTTGTAAAATTTTCTTTATCAATCGCTTTTGAAATAGCTTTTCTAATATTTAAATCCTGTAATTCAGAATTTTTAAAATTAAAAGCTATCTGATAAATTCTCGATGTTTCTGCAGAAATAATTTTAAATCTATCTGTTCCAACTGTAAAAAGCCCTAAAGTCAGATAAGGAATCCCCTGTGCAATATCAAATTCACCATTTTGCATTGCCGTTGTCAGCATATCGCCATCGCTAATGCCTTTTACAATTATTTTATCCAATTTTGGCTTTATATCGTCCCAATAATTGTTATTTTTTACGAGTTCAACTTCTCTATCTGTAACTTTAACAGCCACATACGGACCAGTACCAATCACAATTCCGTCTTTTTCTTCCTCTTCAATGTCAATAATAACACCATACGGATCAGATAGATAATTGATCAAAGCAGGCACTTTTTCATAAGATTTAATAATCAAAAAGTTATCATCTGAAGTAATAGATTTTATTTTCAAATCATTTGAGGCTCTCTCGTGTTTTTCTATTAAATCATCAAAACATCTCTTTATAGCTTCAGCCGTAAGTTTTTTGCCATTTGAAAAACAAACATTTTCTTTTATCTTTATTTTAACAGTATAATCATCGAGGTATTCAAAATCTTTAGCAATCCACGGCTCTAATTCCATTTTATCATTAAATTTAAAAAGTGTCTCACCTATTCCATATCTAATAGCAGTCCAACCATAATAAGATTTATGTGGATTCGTTCCTGTATTTTCCATAGAAACCCCATAGTCCATTGTTCCATAAATCAATGTTTTATTGTCGATTGTCTGCTGTTTATGGCAAGCAGATAAACAGGCTATTATCAAAAATATTAAGATAAAAATTTTATTTTTTTGGATCGAGAACATCACGAAGTTTATCCCCAAGCAAATTAAATATTACAACTGTAAAAAAAATAGCAAATCCTGGTGATAATATCACCCAAGGAGCAGTTTGCAACATCGATCGTCCATTGTTCATCATTGCTCCCCATTCTGCTGTGGGAGGCATTGCCCCAAGACCTAAAAAAGAAAGACCTGCAAGCTCCATAATTATCGTTCCAAGATCGAGAGTTGCTGTTACAAATATAGTCCCTGCAATATTTGGTAAAATGTGATTCCAAATCATTGCAAAAGTCCCTGTACCAGCCATTTTAGCTGATTGAATATAAGGCATAGAACGAATTGTCAAAGTCAAACCACGAGAAAGCCTTGCATATTTTGGCCAAGCTATAATTGCAAGTGCAATTCCTGCATTTAAAAGCCCTCCGCCCAAGATTCCAGAAACTGCAATGGCAAAAACCATTTGAGGAAAAGCCAAAAATACATCAGAAATTCTCATCAAAATATTGTCTATAATTCCGCCTTTATATCCACAAATAGTTCCGATAAAAGTGCCAAAAATTGTTATAACAAAAAGCAAAACAAGAGAAGTGCAAATAGTAGTTTGTGAACCTATTATAATTCGTGAAAAAATATCTCTTCCATATCTATCTGTTCCCAAAATATTTTGAACATTAGGAGGTTTCAGAGCATTTGTCAAATCTTGTGAATAAGGATCATAAGGTGTTAAAAAAGGGGCAAAAATTGCAATTAAAATTAAAATAATAGCTAAAGCCAAGTAAGGAATTAAAGGAGATTTCATAGTTCCTCCTTTTCAAGACGAACTCTTGGATCTAGTTGATAATATAATAAATCAGCCAAAAAATTTACAAAAACATAAATTATTGACATCCAAAGGACATAGGCTTGAATAATTGGATAATCACGCATTAAAATTGCGTCAACAGCCATTTTACCCACTCCATCCCACATAAAAATAATTTCAACAACAGCAGTACCACCGAGAAGCGAACCTATAGAAAGAGCAAGCAATGTTGTCAATGTAACAAAAGTAGAAGGAAGCACACTTTTTATTAAAATAGTCGATTCTTTCACACCTCGAGATCTTGCACCAATCACATAAGGTTTATTAATTTCTTCAAGGATAACAGCTCTTATTTGCCTTATATATTTTGAACTCATTGCTATTGTTAAAGTAAGTGCAGGCATTATTACTGAACGCCAATCGTAAATACTCCCCATTATTGGTAATAGATTTAATTTCAATGCAAGAAAATAAATAAGCAAAAGAGCAACAAAAAAATTGGGAAGTGAATTTCCAATAAAGCTAAATATTCTAATTATGTAATCGAAAAATTTATTTTGATTTATCGCTGATATAATACCAAATGGTAATGAAATAAAAATTGTCAATAGAATAGAAATTGCCATTAATTCAAGAGTAGCAGGCAATTTGTCAAGAAATATCTCTAAAACTAACTTATCTGAGACAAAAGACCGCCCCATATTGCCAGTAAAAACATCTTTTAACCATTTTCCATATTGTACTAAAAATGGCTGATCTAATCCAAGTTCGGATCTCTTTTTTGATTTAACCTCTTCTGAGACATTGCCTGACTGCTCATACATTTTGTCAACAACATCAGTTGAAGCAAATTGTAGCATTCCAAATGTCAAAAATGTAATGCCAATCAATATTGGAATTAACTGTAATAAACGAGAAAAGAGGTATTGAGGTGCACTCCAACCCCATAAAAGGGGCTTATTTATTTTGTGGTATTTTTTTATTTCTCTGTTTTCTTGGGGGGGGTTCATAGATATTTGAAGTTGTTTTGTCTTATGCATATTTTATTTTTTGTATTTTTTTTGTTTTTTATTATAAAACTAAGAAGTTTAGATGTCAATTATAAAGTTTATTTTTACAATTAGTTTAAATTTAGCTTTGTTCATATTTTTTTATTTACAGAAATTTCTACAGACACTCTTATTTTTCTAAGAACTTTACAAACAAGGATTGCTTCTCGTTTACTTGCCCAACCATAGTCAAAACCTTTTTGATAGGGTCAATGCTTAACTTTTTCGGAAATCAAACTTGGATTCTTCATCAACAATGTTGAACTGGGTTTTCAATCTGCAAGCACAGGAACTCAATGCTATCCTCCCAACTTAACTTGCAAACTCATAGAGACGGTCTAAGGCGACAACCGAGTAGGAGTAACCTTATGATTCTCCAATTCAACATAGCTCCCATTTCTGAGGCTTAGACTTGTGAAGCAACAGCCACTTTCCAATCAAGAAGATACAAGTAACCGAGAATTTCCGTCCGTTTTCTTAAAAGATAGAAAAGGATAATAAATAAATTTATTGAAATATTTAGGCTTATAATTACAAATAAAAAAGGAAGGTTTTTCTCCTAAATTTTAAAATTTAGGAAAAAAAAAGTATGAAAATTATTGTAACTGGTGCAAATGGTCAATTAGGTTATGATGTAATCAAAATCCTAAAAAACAAAAAAGATGTTGAAATAATAGAAGCAGACAAAGATAATTGTGATCTCACAGATGAAAATGCAACTTTTGAATTTGTAAAAAGTCAAAAACCTGATGCAGTTATACATTG
>JBGUKW010000301.1:0-3239 GCA_045114665.1 Candidatus Xenobia bacterium
AATATAGAAATTATTTGATAGAAAAGATTATATCTGTATTAACAAACAAATTAGAAAGTAATTATAGTTTAGATAATGTTTGTTTTACTTGTGGAGAGATTGAGGAGCTAATAAAAGATTTTAAAGCAACAAACGGCAGAATTAAAAGAAGTGAAATAGAAACACAGGCGGACTATAAATATAACAATCCCATAAAAGGAAAAGAGGCAAAAGCAAAATATCGACACTCAGACAAAGGCAAAGAAGCATTAAGAAAAGCAAATAAGAAATATAAGCAAACCGAAAAGGGCAAGCAGGCAACTCACTCAGCATATTATAAATATATGCTGAGTGATAAGGGAAAGCAAGCGAGGAAAAAAGCTATTGAGAATTTCAAAGAACGAAGGAGGCAAAAAGAAAATGATAATAGCAATAGATGAGAATGATATAAAATCAGATGATAAGGATTTATTAAAAGAAATAGAAGCAGAGACCGAAAAACACAAAGGCGACACCGAGACCGAGGAAGAGAAAAAAGCAAGAGAAGAATTTTATAAGATTGAAGAAAAATTTAAACCAAGCCAAGCGGAGCAAAAAAAAGAACTTGAAAAACATTTAAAGCGAATTTCCGTAGATTAATTAATTTCTACTGTTGTAGATGATCAAATAATTCCAAAAATAAAAAATGCAAGATAGCACTAAACAGGGCATATTTTACCATATTAGAAGATCACGCTAATTTAAAAATTTTTAATTCGTGATCTTCTTTATATTATCAAAAGACCTCTACAAGGCACTTTTAAACAAATTAACTATAAAAAAACAAGTTGATCCATATCTTAAAAAAGCTGTAAAAAATGTTTGATTTGTCTATTTTTGTAATATATAGATATTTATTTTTATTTGTGAGGTGGTATATATGGAAGCGGATTTAAGACAAAAACGAATTAATAACAGTAAGCATTTTTTTAAAATTCTTTCACAAATAGAAAATGAAATCCAATCAAAAACAGAATTAATAGAGAAGTTAATTAATAGCTCCGCACCTGCCGAGTATAGAAATAATTTACAAATTCAAAATACTAAAATTCAAGAGACAAAAAAGAATTATTCAGCGGAAGCAACGCTTGGCAATGTTGAAGAAATAAACAAGTTGAAATCAGATAAAGAAAAATTATTAAATCAATATAAATGCAATAGCAATTTGATTTATAAAATAAATAATTTCTATTATAGAACTTTTCTGCAATGTGTTTTCATCTTCAAACTTTCAAGAACATATATAAAAAAACTCCTAAGAGTAAAGAAGATTAAAACCAATGATGATTTTGATAATTTTTTAAATGATTCTTTAGTTAGCTTCTCATATATTCTTGAAAATGAATATAAAAAAATAAGTAAAAATGGAGATGATGAAAATGACAGATAAAGATTTAAAAGAATTATATTTAAATAATCTAAAAGATTTGAAGAATATATCTAATTTTCTAAACCTCACGGAGAAGCAGAGAGAAGAACTTAACAAACACTTTCAAAAAATAGAAGAAATTATTATCAATAGTAAATAAAAAAATGGCATTGCCTGCCATTCCCTAAAAAATGAAATTTATTTCAATACACGCCTTTTAAATCAGCCAAGGCGAATTATAATAATATTCTCATTTACTAAAATAAATCCTATATAAAAAAGAAAATGGAAATAGCTAAAAATTATTTCCATTACAAAATGTATATACCTAATAAATTAACTTCCTATAAATCTATTCAACACAAATTTATAAAATTCATGCTAAATTTTAAAAATTATTTTTATATCTCCTAAATATCTATATATTACACGCCTATTATAAATTAAGTACAATTCAAGACCAATTTTTAAACTAAAATATCATTTTAACATTTTCCCTATATTAGATTAATAAATTAATTGCTGGAATATACCTAAATATTTAATTTTTAAATACAAAAAATATAAAATCATTTGTCAACTTTTGATTAGATGAAAATTAGCATTTTCAAGAGTACATCAAATTTGACTTCTTATGTAGTATCTACTAATATTTTCTTTTATTTGTGATATATTTCCAAAAACTCTAAAATTTAATTATAAAGTGCTAATTTATTAATCTAATAAGTATTAGATTGACAAGCTAAAAAATTTATGTTATAATACAATTAAAGAGAATCCATGCCATATTTTTTATATAAAATATTTTTTATGTGTAATATATAGATATTTATGATTAAGTGAGGATTTTAACATTATGACAAAAGAAGATTTGATGATAAAATTAGAAGATTGGAAAAGCGAATTGATTAGAAAAGAAAAATCACAAAAGACCATTGGCGAATATTACAGAGATGTTCTTCAATTTATCGAGAGCTTACCAAAAGATAAAGATATAAGAGAGAAAATAATAACAGATAGTAAAGAAGAAAAAACAGTTGTTACACAATATAAAGAAAACCTCAAAAACCAAGCTGGCAAGAAAGAAAATACTAAAATTTCTATTAGCTCACAAAATAGAAAGATTATTTCTATAAATGCTTTTCTGACATTCTGCAAACTTGAAGACTTAAAAATAAAACAAGTAAAAGAACAAAGCAAGCAGGATAATTTTTCAGATGATAACCTCATAACATGGAATGACTATAATAAAATATTAGAGCGTGCAGAAAAAGAAGGCAATCAAAATATTTATTATGGAGTTATGACACTTGCGAAAACTGGATTGAGATATAACGAATTAAGATTTTTAACAGTTGAGAGTTTAAAGGATAAGCTGAAAAATAAAAAAATATATGCCGACAATAAGGGAAAAACAAGAGAAATTCATATTGAAGCCTCACTCTGCAAAATTCTCCTTCAGTGGGCAAAATATCGAGGCATTGAAACTGGCATTATATTTCAGACCAAAAACGGAACATTTATAAGTAATCCTCAATTTAGTAGAGCTTTAAAAAAAGTAGTAGGGCAGTTAAGATATATAAAAAAAGACAAAGTACATCCGCACGCCTTCCGTCATTTATTCGCAAAATCTATATTAGACAATAAACAATTTGTAAAAGATAAAGACGGCAATGTTAAAGAAGTAACCTTAGAAAGAAAGTTATTAGATTTGGCTGACATCTTAGGTCATTCATCATTGGAGACCACTCGTTTATATTGCAAGAGTACATCAAACGAAAAGCAAAAAATGATTAATTCAATGATAGAAAATAATAACATCAAAAGCAAGGCGTTTGACAGCTCCAAGGTG
>JBGUKW010000302.1:0-16469 GCA_045114665.1 Candidatus Xenobia bacterium
GGAAAATAAAGAGGCTGAAACGGAAAATAAAGAGGCTGAAACGGAAAATAAAGAGGCTGAAACGGAAAATAAAGAGGCTGAAGCTGAAAATAAAGAGGCTGAAGCTGAAAATAAAGAGGCTGAAATAGATAACAAAACTAAAAAAGCCAAAAATAAAAAGAGAAAAAAATAAAAAATATTTTTAAAAATACTTGATTTTTTTGAAACTATATAATATAATATCTAAACATGTTCGCCTTCTCTTTTAGGGCGTTAGTTAAAACGTGGAGCTTATAATATAAGCAGAGAAGCGAGAAGTTTAGCGACAGGTACGCTAAACCCTTTAATTAAAATATTTGGAGGACTTAAAATGCCAGTAAGAAGAAAAAACCCTAAGAAAGTTATAAATAACTGCCAACTTAAAAAAGACGGTATCGTAATTGTTAGATCAGAATGTCCAGCAATTAAGAATGTAAGAAGCATAAGAAATCGTCTCAATGCACTTGTAAGAGAACAGGCTCCTGTTGAACAAATTGAAAAAATGAGAAAAGCATTAAAGAATGCAAAGACATCAGAAGCAAAACAAAATCAGTGCAAACATTGTCATCATGTTGAAAAAGCCCAAAAGGCTTAACATTTTATAACAAATGAAAAACAGGCTGTAATAAAACAGCCTGTTTTTTTGTAAAGAGGTTTAATTATGCAAATAAGTAATGAAAATAACAACTGTTATGTAATTGCAGGATTAGGTAATCCAGGTTCTGAATATGAAAGAACAAGACATAATGCAGGATTTATGAGTGTTGATTATATAACAAATAAATTAGGTGGGGATTTTTCCAAGAAAAAATTTCAAGGTAGGATATGGCAGGGGGTATTGTTAAAAACAAAGATATTCACTGTAAAGCCTGAAACTTTTATGAATTTATCAGGTAAATGTTTGAATGAAGTTTGTAGTTTTTATAAAATTCCTCCACAAAATACAATAGTAATTTATGATGATTTCGCACTCCCTGTTGGAACTGTAAGAATAAGAATAGATGGTTCAGATGCAGGACATAATGGCATAACAAGTGTAATAACAGAATTGGGAACAAGAAATTTTATAAGGATTAGACTTGGAATTGGTCCGCTTCCTTTTGGAGCTTCTTCAATAAATTTTGTGCTGTCTAAATTTTCAAATAAAGAAATAGAAATTCTTGATAATGATGTAATTCCAAATGTATATGAAGCTGTAAAATGCATAATAGAACAAGGAGTTACAAAAGCTATGAATTTATATAATAAAAGTTTTATTGAACCACCAAAGGAAGAACCAATATTGAGAAGTAGGAACAGAGAAGAAACAACATGAAATATTTTACGATAAAAGAAATAGCATTGATAGCAGTTTTAGCAGCTGTTACCTCGACAGTTGAAATATCTTTAGGTTCATTTATGCATGCGTTGGGATTACATGGAACAGGTACTGTTCTACCAACAATTGCAATGATAATTTATTTTACAGCATTTTCAATAACCAAAAAAAAAGGAACTGTTATAACAATAGGATTTATAACAGCCTTTATAAAATTATTATATGGTTGGGAAATGTCTAAATTATCTCCTGTCTTGTGTATATTTGGAGAGAGTTTAATAACAGAAATTATATTGTGGTTTTTACCTCTAAATGCAATTACAGGAATCGTAACTGGTGCTTCTCTTAAAATATTTAATTTAGTATTTCCACTTACATTATTTTTGATATTGGGAGGAAAAACAGCAGGTAAAAATTTAACTAAATTATTTGATAGTGTACAGAGAATTTTCCCTTCATTTTCATTTCCAATGATTGTTATAGCAAGTATAATTTGGGCAATAATTTTGGGAAGTATTTTAGGATATCTTGCTTTTGCTGTATCAAAGCAGGTAACTAGATTACATGGACGAATACAAAAAGAAAAATCAAAAAAAGGAGGAAAAAAAGAAAGAGTATGTTTAGAAAAAACATATTGCTTTTGATCATTGTAATAATGATGGCTATGCTTACAACAATATCTTCTGTAAATGCTGATTTAAAGGTAAAAAAAGCAAATGAACCTGAATTTTATACGCTTTCAAATGGGCTTACTGTATATCTTTTGAGAGATACTACAACACCAGCCGTTTCAGTTTATATCGGTTATAAAGTAGGTTCAAGAAATGAACAAGTTGGATTGACAGGTATTTCTCACTTGTTGGAACATCTTCTTTTTAGAGGAACAAATTCATTTCCAGAAGAAAAACTTAACAATCTTTTATATAGAAGTGGTGCAGAATATAATGCTTTTACATCTTATGATGTAACAGTATATTATGAAACACTTCCTGCAAAATTTCTTGAAGATGCACTTAGACTTGAATCAGATAGAATGGTAAATAGTAATCTTTCTGATGAAGCTATTGCAAAAGAAAAAAATATCGTTACTGCAGAACTCGATGGATATAGAAATAATCCAGAATCAGTTTTGGGTGAAGAAATTTTAAATGCACATTTTAGAAGTCATTCATACAGATGGCCTGTAATCGGCTATAAAAATGATGTACATTCAGCATCAAGAGATGACATCTACAAATATTATAGAACATATTATGTTCCAAATAATGCTATTTTGTCAGTAGCTGGCAATTTTGAAACAAAAGAAGCCAAAAAATTAATTGAAAAATATTTTGGCAAAATCAAAGCAGGAGATAAAATTCCTGAGGTAAAAGCTGTAGAACCCGAAATGGTCAGCAAAGCAAGTATATATATGGAAGATCCTGGAAATACATCTTATGTATCTTATGTTTTTCATGCAGATAATTTGACAAGCAAAGACCATTGTGCATTAAAAGTTCTTGATTCAATATTGTATTCAGGTAAAAGTTCAAGACTTTACAAGGCACTTGTTATGACAGGAAAAGTAACTTCTATTTCAACAGATGTTTGGGATAGCAGAGACCCTGGAATCTTTACAATAGATGCAAGTCTTGCAAAAGATTCAGATCCAAAAGAAGTTGAAAAGATTATATTTGAAGAATTAGAAAAAATCAAAAATAATCCACCAACAGGTAAAGAACTTGAAAAAGTCAAAAATACTTTGACAGCAAGTTTTATAAGAATGAATGAAACAGTACCTCGTCATGCTCTATCTTATGTATATTATGGAGCATTAGGAGATAGTTCATATCTCAACAAATTCATAAAAAATGTTAAAACAATAAAGTCAGAAGATGTTGCTGAAGTCGCTAAAAAATATCTCGACAGCAAAAAATATACAAGCGGATATTTAAAAGGATTGGGAACTGGAGATTCAAAAGTAAGATCAAATCGTCCTGCAGGAATGGCACATTTTAAACCTGTAAATGAAAAAGCAAACTCAACTAATGAAACAGTAAGTCAATCAGATGGAATCGAAAGCTTAGTTGATTTCAAATTTGATAGATTCACTCTTGGCAATGGAATAACAGTTATAGTTAAAGAAAACCATTCAATGCCTTCAATCCATATTGGTGGTTACATAAAAGACAGCGGAGCATTTATGGAGAAAAAAGGTCTTGAAGGTGTTGCTTCTGTTACATCTGCAATGCTTGAAAGAGGTACAAAATCCAAAACTTATGAAGAGATCGTTGAAATTAAGGATTTCAATGCTATAAATACTGGATTTTCAATCGGATTAGAAAAAATAAATTTTGGTGGTTGGGCTTTGACAGAAAAGTTAGATACAGCTATTTCAATTCTCTCTGATATGATAATAAATCCATCATTTCCTGAAGAAGAATTCAAAAAATGCTTAAAACAGAAAATAGCAGTACTTGAAGAACACGAAACAGAACCTTCATATAGAGCTATAAGTGAATTTTTAAAGGTAATCTATCCTGAAGGAGACCCAAGAGGTCACCATGCAAGTGGAACTGTTGAATCTCTCAAAAATCTAAAAATCGAAGATTTAAAGAAATTCCACAGAGATTTTTATAGACCTGACAATATGGTTATAGTTCTTCTTGGAGATGTAAATACAAAACAGGCAAAAGAACTAATAACAAAGTATTTTGCTTCTTGGAAACCAACTGGCGAAAAAATAATAGCTCCAAAAGCTGTAAAAGCTGAAGTCAAACCAGAACGCATAAATATATATATGCCAAACAAAACACAAAATACAGTTTTAGCAGGTTGTTATGGGGTCAACATAAAAGATGAAGACTATTGTGCATTTGATGTTTTCAACAAAATATTAGGCGGTGGGACATTAAATAACAGACTTGGAAGAGAAATTCGTGTAAAACAAAGTCTTGTATATGGGATTAATTCTGCAAATAGTCCAACAATAGATCCACCTCTTTTATATATTGTTGGTGGAACATCTTCAGAAAATGTTGACAAAGTTATCGAATCTATAAAAGAAGTCGTAAAAGATACATTAAAAACTGGAGTAACTGAACAAGAACTCCTTGATGCAAAATCTTCTATAGCTAATTCATTCTTGGTAAGTTTGGGCAATCCACATTCACAGATGGATATTATCGAAAGAATCCAATACAATGGATTTAGCGATGACTATATAACAAAACTTGCTAAAAAATATGAAAGCCTTACACTTGAAGAAGTAAACAATGCAGGAAGAAAATATCTCAATCCTGACAAGATGAAAATCATCGTAAGCGGTTCATATCAAGAAAAACAATCAAAATAAACCAAGCTAAATAAAAAATCTGCTGTGAAATATAATTTTCATAGCAGATTTTTTATTTTACTTGTCTAATTGATTTTTTAGTCTTTCATAATTATCTATAGCTGGTTTAAACCTGTGATCGGCAGATTTTTTATAATATTCAAGTGCTTTATTTAAATCTTTTTCAACACCAAATCCATTTTCATACATAATACCAAGGTTATTTAGAGATTCAAAATTTCCCTTTTTAGAAGCATTTTGAAAATATTCAAAAGCCTTTTTATAATTTTGTTCGACTCCGTGACCTCTCAAATATAAAATTCCAAGTTTATCATATCCTATTAAAGGGTCTTTTTCTACTACTTTTTGAAACCATTCAAGAGCTTTTTTATAATCTTGTTTTACCCCTTTACCTTCATAGTACATATCACCTATACTATTTTGTGCAAAAATATTTCCATTTTCAGCAAGGACTATCAATATATCAAAAGCTTTTTTGTAATCTTGTTTTATATGACCATATCCATGTAAATATATTTGTCCAATGTAATATTGTGATTTAGTATCCCCTTTATCTATAGATTTTTGAAAATATTCAAGAGCTTTTTTATAATCTTGTTTTACAAATTCATCTCCATAGTAATACATAAGTCCAACTGTATGTAATGCTTCAGGATTTCCATTCTCTGCTGATTTATTATACCATTCAAATGATTTTTGAGGATTTTTTTTAATATTTCCTGTTCCAAATTCATAAATATTTCCTAAAAAATATTGTGCCTTATCATTTCCATTTTCAGCAGATTTTGTAAACCAATAAACTGCTTTTTTATAATCTTTTTTTACACCTTTGCCATGAAAATACAATCCAGCAAGACCATATTGTGATAACGGAAATCCTTTTTCTGCTGATTTGCTAAACCAATAAACTGCTTTTTTATAATCCCGCTTTATTTCTTTTCCTGTCAAATATTTTGTAGCAAGTTGATATTGAGCATTTGTGTCTCCTGATTCTGCTTGTTGTTGTAATTTGAGAATTTCTGGATTATTTTCATTATTATTTTTCAAACAACCTGTATTTAAAATAAAACAACAAAACAAAAACAAAACTAATATTATTTTTGAATATTTCATTTTTAATTTATTTTCCTAACTATTTAAATATTTTTCTAATGATTCTGCTTCTTTTTGGGCAGTTTTATGTCCTCTATCTGCAGCTTTTTTTAACCATTCAAGTGCTTTTTTATAATCCCTAAAGCATCCATATCCTTCTATATACATATAAGCGAGATCGAACATTGCATTAGGATCCCCCTGTACTGTTGCCCCTTCTTCAAATAATTGAAATGCCATTTCATAGCTTTTTCTAATCCACCTAATCCATCTAAATACATACGCCCAAGATTGTCGTATGCATGATAATGTTTATTTTCTAAAGATTTTTTAAACCATTCAACAGCTTTTACCTCATCTTTTTCTACACCTTTTCCCAAAAGATAAGCGACACCGACACAATTTTGAGCTGAACCATGACCTTGTTTGGCAGCAAGTAAATACCATTCCAACGACTTTTTTTATCTTCTTTTACTCCGCTTCCATGATCATACATCTTACCAAGTTCAAATTGAGCATTCACATCGCCTTTTTTTGCTTGTCTTTCTAATTTAGCGACATCAGAAAGAAGTAAATTTTCATAAATAAAATAGCCTGCAATACAAACTAAAATAATCATCAAAATAATTGTTACAGAATTGTTTTTCTTTTCGTCCATTTTTTTCTCCATTATTTTTGTTGTAATTTTTTTTGTGTGGCAATTATTTAGTCGTCTGTTAAATAATTTTTAAAAATAAGTAAATAAAAATTTGCTATAAACTATTCAATATATGCCTATATAGTGCCACTTTGTCATTGCGAGGCGTAGCCGTGGCAATCTAAGCCTGTAAATTATTGTTTACTTAAAAATTGAGTCGATCGCCTATATTTAGAATGATGTAGCCGATCTGTTTAATAAATTACTAAATTTAAATTAAGCGGTTGAGATTGCCACGGTCGCACAGCTCCCTCGCAATGACATCTCTTCTAAACAGAGGCTATTTGGGTGGATTTTAAAATATTGATTAATTAGTACAACGAGCCGAGTTATTGACAGCCTTTGCTCCCCATGGTGAGCCTTTTGCTGTGCCATTATAGATTACATTTTCAACACCTAAAAACGCATTTTTTTCTATTTCTTTTACAGAATCAGAGACAGTTATTTTCTATTTTTTCTTTGAGCCTCTCATAATCTTTTTTAGCTTTTAAATGTTTATCGTATAGGTCCATATATTCATCATTATCTCCATTGTTTTTATTTATATTTGCCAATCGAAGCCATTCATCCATAGCATCTTTATAACATTTCAAAGCATTGTCAAAATTTTTTTCTGTTCCTAAGCCATTTTCATATAAATATCCCAAACGATAATTTGCTTTGCTGTAATTTTTAAATGCAAGTGGTTTATATAGTTCAAATGCTTTTTTATAGTCTTGTTTTGTTCCATAGCCATTTTCATACATAATAGCAAGATCATAAGTAGCAAAAGAATAACGAGTATCTTCACCTGCTTTTTTAAACCATTCAAATGCTTTGTCATAATCTTTTGGAATGCCTTTTTTTCCTTGAAAATAGAGCTTACCTATTCTATGGGCTGTTTTAATTTTATCATCATAGTTGTAGTCTGTACTTTTTTCATAACATTTTATAAACATCTCCAGTGCTTTTTTATAATCTTCTTGACAGCCTTCTCCATATTCATACATATCACCAAGTTTTTTTAATGCAGATATATCTCCCTTATCTGCAAGTTCACTATATAATGTAAATGCCCTGTAATAGTCTTCTTTACCCTTAAATTGTCCTTTGTAATATATTTCAGCTAATTTACGCATTGCATTGAGATTTAAATTTGAAGCAGATTGTTTATATAATTCCATAGCTTTTTCTGAATATAAAATATCCCTTTGGGTCATTTGTCTAAATGATTTATGTGACATTTTACTTGCATCATAATATTTTTCAGCAAGTTCATATTGTGCTTCACTGTCTCCATTTGTAGCTTTTGTTTGTAATTCTTTAGTTTTTTTATCAAGTATAGATATAAATAAATTGTTACCTAAATAGTCAAAATTGGATTTGTCAGAATAAGCATTATAAGTAAAATACAAGATTGCGATAGATATTCCAAAAATAAATATAGTAGATACTATCAATCCAATTATAGATATTCGTGCAATTTTTTTTATTTTTTCTTTATCTTTTTCACTTAATTTACTTTTTGATTTTGGATAATATTCTTTATTCATTTTTTCACAATCCTTTAAATTGCGTTTTGTTATAAAAATAAGGCATGAACAAATTTTTTGTTCATGCCTTGTTTTTGTTGGCTATTCTTTTTCTGTTTCGAATTTTTCAAGTTCTGTTATATAACTGATTACTGATTCAGACCAACCATTTATGTGAATCCATTCATCATAGCCAATTCCTTTTTCGTAGGTAGCTATATTTATTATATAACCTTTTCCATTTGGAGGTGGAACTTTATCTGCAGTTTGTTCATCTGTGATTATAACTATCCTGTCATAATCACATTTATTTACTTCATTTACAGCTTTTCCTAAATATGTTCCCATGGCTTCTTGGGAAGAGGATATGGCTTTTATCAGAGCAAAACCTCTTACATCATTTTTTACTTCAACAACTTTATTTGAGAAAGTAAAAATTCTCACATCTTCACAGACTTCTTTCATCAAAACAGCAAGTCCATTAGAAGCATCAAATCTTGACATGTCTGATTTTCTTGAAATATAAGAATACATAGAGGCAGAAGCATCACACAATAAAATTGTTTTGCCTTTTAGTTTTTCCATTGACGAGATAGATTTTAACATTGTCTCTTCTAATTCTTTTTCAAATCCTTCTGCATAAGGAAGTGCAGCTACAAATCTAAATGGCAAAATTTTATCTGCTTTCATTTTTTTGATAGCTGATTTGACCAATTCAGGCTCTACAGCAACCGCATTCATATTTCTCAAATTTCTTATTAGTGCCAAATCGCCCAATTTATTCTCTTTTAGAAGTCTTTCCCAAGCAGTTTTTTTGTCTTCTCCTGATGAAAGAGCTGTTTCCCAAGTGTCAGGTATTTGTAGTTCGTTATTTATAAGCCTTTTCCAAAGATCTTCCTGCTTTTTATCTTTTGGCTTTGGGTGGGTGAGAAATAGAACATCTTTTAATTTGATTGCAACTTTTCTATTATATTTTGCAAGTTGATATTCACCAAATTTTTTGAAAGCATTTCCAAGCCCTTTTTTTACTTGTTTAGAAAGTGGAACTTTTCCATCTTTCCAATATATTGCAAGAAATTCTCCCAATTCATCTGGTCTTTGGATTATTTTTTCAAGACCTTCTGAAACCAAATGTTTATGAGTTTCTAATTTTGCCATTTCTCTAAGAATCAAAAGACCTACATGTCTAATGTTCATTTTTTCTCTTGCTTCAATAACGATTTTTAATGCCTCTTCAGGTGTTGTATGTGGAGTTATTGCCTTTATTCTTTCTGCTATAGTTTGACCTGACTCATAAAATTCGTCTTCCCATAATAAGCATGACATTACAGACCTTCTGAGTTGTTCATCAGGTTTTATAGTAGATGCTTTTGAACCTTCATGAGTTTTTGGAAAGTTTGCATTTTTTGTGTTTATTTTTGCCATATCTCCTCCCTAAAAACTTAAAAATAACAAAAAATGATTTTTTTCAACCAACTGTATATTTACTTTGTTCTTTTGTTATAAGATTCGTTTACATTATCAAGAGCGTCTCTATAATTTAACTCTTTTGTAACTCTTGATCTCAATTTTCTCATTGCTTTATAGGCATTAGCAGATTCTGGGAAATAGCAGTTATATAATGCACTGTTGAATCCGTGTGAAATCAAAATTTTGATGTGATCTAAATCGAGATCAAATGCTTTTGCCACAATGTACAATTCTTTTGTAACAGTTGTATTTGACATCAATCTATTGTCAGTACAAATTGTAGTTCTAAGTCTGTTGTCCATATATTTCTTTAATGGATGTTCTTCATATCTTGTGAACTCAGGATTCGTCTGAAGATTGCTTGTTATACAGACTTCAAGAGGTATTCTCTCATTTGTGACAAATGTCATCAAAAGATCATTTTTATGTAGATTTGTTCCATGTCCGATTCTCTTTGCATGGTTATCAACTACTGCTTGTTGAATACTTTCTGGACCAAATGCTTCACCTGCATGTATTGTAATTGGAACATGCCCAGCTGTTGCTATTTCAAATGCTTCTTTATATCTCTTTGCAGGATTGTCTTTTTCACCGCCTGCTAAGTCGAATCCAACAATATGGTGATCTTTTTTAGCCATGGCTACTGCATGTCTTGCTGTTTGAACTGCCATTAGAACAGAAGCTGTCTCATAATCAATATATGGAAGTGATTTTAAAAGATTCAATTCAATTCCACAAGGTACAAAATGTCTCATAGCACAGATGATAACACCTGTTACAATGTCATATTTTGCTTCTGCTCTTGCAAGACCATTGCAGACTGCAGATGTTATTTCTTCCATTGTAAGACCCTTGTTTGTGTGAAGAATTGGAGCAAAACGAACTTCAAGATATTTTACATTTTCTTGGGCTGCATCTTCTGCAAGTTCATAAGCAATACGCTCGATTGATTCTGTATCTTGCATTAATGCACATGTTATATCAAATGCCTTTAAATATCTTTCAAGTGACTTTTCTTCAGAATAAACCATGTCGTCCATGATCAACTGTTCTTCAAGTTTTGCTCTATCAACAGGAAAAGTTACTCCCTGTTTTCCTATCAAATCAATTATTGTATCAATTCTCAATGAGCCATCAAGATGACAGTGTAGATCGGTTTTGGGTAATTCAAAAATTGCTTTATATAGAGTGTCTTCTTTGTCTATATGCATAGGAATCTTATTTTCCATAATTTAACCTCCACTTTTTTATTTTTCTTTCTTCTTTAGTCTGTTGTCTTTTGTTGTTAATAAGTAAAACACGCCATAATTCGATAGTTAAATAATTTGAATTAGCAACTTTTGTGAGGTGCATCGCACCTCACAAAAGTTGCATATAAAATTTTATTTTCCCAATATTTCTTTAGCGAGTTTTTCAGCACCATAGATATTTTTTATAGACTCAATTATACCAGCAGAATGTACAGATACAGTTCTATTTGCCTTGCCGTCATAGATAAATCTTCCTGGCAAACTTTCGATATTACCATCAAAAGCTAATCCTACAACCTCTCCTTTTTTGTTGATTATTGGAGAACCTGAATTTCCGCCAGTTATGTCATTGTCTGAAACAAAATTTATAGGGGTTGAAAGATCAATTTTATTTCTTGCATTGAGAACTTTTTCTGTAACAGTCCAGTCGCCTTGTCCCTCGAATCCATAGTATCTGTCATATAATCCATAGAAAGTTGTAAATGGTGGAGCCATTGTTCCATTCATTTCGTAACCTTTTACTGTTCCATAAGACATTCTCAATGTGAATGTTGCATCTGGATATATTGTCTTTCCATAGATTTTGAATTTAGCATCAGCTATTTTCTCAGAAGCAGGAGTTACCATTGGCTCAACTTCTTTTTCTTGCCATTTGATTTCTTTGTAAACCATTGGAGCGATTTTAAGAGCCATTTGAATAAGTGGATCATCGCTCTTTTTCATTGCTTCAATTCCGCCTTCAATTAACTGTTTTCTTACTTCTACTGATTGAAGTTTTGTTCCAGCAATAAGCTCTTTTGCTTTTTGAGCAGGTGTTTTTCCTTCTAAAACAGCTTTCATTGCCTCATCATCTGCTCCCAATTTTTCAAGTGAGAGTTGTAAATTATTTGCGAGCATGACTTCTTCTAAGTCATTATAAATTGGGGCAGGAGAGAAGTTGATATATTTCCATTCTTCAAGCTGTGAATCATGGTAACCTTTAATTCTATCTTTATCTGGTTTTAATGTTTCTGTGGCATAGAATACCATTGAAATAGCAAGTTTTGGAAGTGTGTTTCCTGTTATATATCTATGTACGAGTTGGTCATATCTTTTTGCAATTAGTTTCATTGCTTTTTCTTTGTCTTTGAAAGCATTTCCAACACTTTTTGAAAGTTCTGGGTCTTTTGCTATTTTTTCTTTTAGTATATTTTCTTTCTGTTCAAGGATAGAAGTAAATTCACTATTTTTTAGACCAACATATTCAGAACCAAGGGCTTTTTGCGAATTTTCAAGATAGAAAATCAAAGTAGCAGCTCTTCTTTTTTCTTCTGGACCTCTCTTTGAATATTCATAGAGAGTTTTCAATGAACTGTCTATCATTTCGAGTTTTGTTGGATATGATACATCTCTATTGAATAAAACTTGTGAATATGAAAGATCTCTTTTTGTTGTACCAGGATGACCTGAAACAAAGACCAATTCTCCGTCTTTTGCACCTGCTGGATTCATTCTCATGAAGTTTTTGTTTTGGAGTGGTTTTCCATTTTCATAAACTCTGAAAATAGCATAGTCGAGATCATATCTTGGATATGTGAAATTATCACTTTTTCCGCCAAAAAATGCAGCTTGTTTTTCAGGAGCCATTACAAGTCTGACATCATGATATTTTTTATATGTATAAAGCCAATATTCGCCACCACCATAGAGGGTTACAACATCCGATCTAAGACCTGTTTTGTCGAGATTTTGTTTTTCAATTTCGGCAATTTTTGCTTTTCTTGCTTTTATTGCTTCATCTCCTGTTTTACCTTTTATAGCATTTTGTATATCTGGTGTAACATTTTTCATGTCAACTAAAATGTTGAGTTCGAGATCGCTACATTTTACTTCTTTTTCATGGGAATCTGCATAGAATCCGTCTTTTACAAAATCTTTTGTTTGTGTTGACATTTTTTGAAGTTGACCAACTGCGACATGGTGATTTGTCAAAACAAGTCCTGTTGGTGTTATGAAAGAACCACTTCCACCATCATTGAATCTTACGCTTGATAATCTTACATTGTCTATCCATTCTTGCGTTGGTTCAAAATTGTATTTTTGTTTTAGTGTCTTGAGTGGTAGATTATCAAATGTCCACATGCCCTCTTCTGCAAATGCAGGAACTGTTGCAAGACCTATTAAAAATGTACCAATCATTAACTGTGTAAGAAATTTAAGCATTAGAAGCCCCTTCCTTATGTATTATTATCAAATATCATACTTTAATATTTCGCCTATAGTGGCAATATTTTCCTGTTTTAAAAAGTTTTTTAAAAAAAAATTAAATTTTTTTTTTAAAAAACTCTTGACAAATATAAAATTAGGTTGTATAATGTCCTCACGTTCAGCGGTAAAGGGCCTATAGCTCAGCGGCAGAGCAGTCGGCTCATAACCGATCGGTCCCTGGTTCGAACCCGGGTGGGCCCATTGAGTTACCGTTGAATGCGGAAAGAAAAGTTAAGGCTTTTCAAACCGGCCCCGTCGTCTAGCGGTTAGGACATTACCCTTTCACGGTAGAGATCATGGGTTCGAATCCCATCGGGGTCATTTTTTACGGGCGGGTAGCTCAGTTGGTTAGAGCATCTGACTTACATTCAGGAGGTCCGGGGTTCGAGTCCCTGTTCGCCCATTAATAAGAGGCTGTGAAATTTATTTCACAGCCTCTTTTACTTGTGTAAATAGAATAAAAAAATTGGGCTGTGAAAAAACTCTAAATTAGCAACTTTTGTGCGGTGCAATGCGGGCAAATTTTCTCCTTGCAAGCAAGGAGAAAAAATACTGGAACTGCATCACTTTTTCTCGTAGTAGTATCTAAAAAGAAAGCTCCTACTTAAAATATTCTCTATTTTAAATAAAATTAGAAAAATAAAAAGAGAAAAATGTTAAAATGAGTGTATTGCACCCAAAAAGGTGCGTAAGTAGATAACAAACTATTTTATTTTTTTACAACACCTAAATTGGAGGTTTTATGAAAATTAGATTAAACGAAAATGAAAAAAAAATGTTTGAAAAACATCCAAGTTTTATTATTGCTATCTTTTATTTTATATTATTTGCTATTAGTATTGGTTTTATTATTTATTTACATAAATCAGAGTCAAATAACATTTCTATGGATACAAATTGTTTTTTAAGTACTGGAATTGCTTGCTTTTCTATTGTATTTTTAGTAAAATCTTTGGCTTCATTTGTTGAATGTATATTAATAACATACATAATAACAAATAAAAGAATTGTTATTCAATCTTTTAATTTAGTAGAAATTAATTTTGATAAAGTTGAATCTATCGCAACTAATTCTAATTTAATTTTTGAATTATTTGGAGTTGGTACTATTTTAGTAACAGGAACTGGAGGAACTGTATTAAAACTAAAAAATGTTCCTAATTATTTAATATTTAGAGAAAATCTTTTAAAAACCCAAGAGAAATTTAATAAGAAAAATCAATCAAATAATGGAAATACTCCTATAAATAATAACATTTTAGTTCCCCAACGAAGTAAAGTTGATGAATTAAAAGAGTTGAAGGCTCTTTTGGATTCAGGAGCTTTGACACAAGAAGAATTTGATATAGAAAAACAGAAAATTTTATCTAAAAATTAAAATTAACTCGTTTTGATAGTTGATTAATATTTTACAATATACCAAAATAGCTACTATTTAGAAGCTATGTCATTGCGAGGGAGCTGTGCGACCGTGGCAATCTCAACCACTTTTTTATTAACTAGCACAACGAGTTAATTTACGAAAATTATATTTTAAAAATACTTTTTTCACAGCCCTAACTAAAGGGTGAGGGTAAATTTGTAAGTTACATTGGTGTGATTGTTCCTGCTATAGCTGCTGTCAAATAACTTGTCAAAGCTCCAGCTATTAAAGCCCAAAAACCAAGTTTTGCTATATCCTGTCTTCTTGAAGGAGCTATTGAACCAATTCCACCAATCTGCATTGCTATTGAAGAAATATTTGCAAATCCACATATTGCATAAATTAATATAATTACAGTTCTTGGTGATAAATTTGTTACTATTTTACCCAATTCAGAATATGCAACAAATTCATTTAAAACTATATGTTGTGCCAAAATATTTCCAGACTGCTGACATTCAGCCCAAGGAATGCCAAGTATAAAACTTAATGGAGAGAATATCAAACCAAATATAGTCTGTAAATTTGTATGAAATATACCAAGAAATCCATCAATAAGAGCGATTAAAGCAATAAAAGCTATCAACATTCCACCAACATTTAATGCAAGTTGCAATCCAACTGCAGCACCACTTGCCGCTGCTCCTATTGGTGTCGAATCTGTTTTTTCTGATTCAAGTTTTGCAGAACCAGATGTCAATGGTGTTTCTGTTTCAGGAATCATTATTTTGGCAATCATAAGTGAAGCAGGGGCTGACATCAAACATGCTGTAACAATATGACCTGCGGCAGATGGACAACCTGAAACCAACATTCCTGCATAAGAACCGAGAACACCTGCTGATATTGTTGCAAGACCTCCTGTCATAACTGCAAAAAGCTCAGATTTTGTGAGTTTTTCAACATATGGTTTGATCATAAGTGGGGATTCGGTGTGTCCCATAAATATATTTGCACATGCACAAAGTGTTTCTGCCCCACTTGTTCCCATTACTTTCATAACAACTTTAGCCAAAGCAGAAATAATAGCTTGCATTATTCCATAGTAATATAGAATTTGCATTAATGCAGATATAAAAATAATTGTTGGAAGCACATTAAATGCAAATATAAAGCCAAAACTTTTTGTGTCAGTTACAAGACTTCCAAAAACAAATTCAGCACCTTTTGTTGAATATCCCAAAATAGTTGCAACAATTCCATTTATCCACAAAAAACTTGCTTTTCCCCAAGGAGTTCCCAAAACAAGTCCTGCAAATACTATTTGCAATAATAGGCATATACTAACCATCTTCCAATTGATTTTCTTTTTATTATTTGAAAGAAGATAGGCTATTCCAATTATTACGAATATACCTATAAAACTTATAATCTGTTGTCCCATTATATTGCCTCCAATCTTTACTTTTATTTTATTCACATTGTTTTTATCCAATGCCTGCTGTAGAAGCAAACTAACTTGCAGTTGTAGAAAAAATTATAAATGAGTAACTTTTGTGCGGTGCAATACAGGCAAATTAGCTCCTTGTAAGCCACGGAAATCAATTTTTGTTATTAATTTTGTAGTTACTGCTTTACACGCAAAAAACTCTAACTTCCAGCATTCGCACCGACTAAAATTTTCCTCGGTTTGCTTCCCTCAGCAGGTCCCACTATTCCATTTCTTTCCATTTGATCAATAATTCTTCCAGCTCTTGCATATCCTATTTTTAACTTTCTCTGAAGAATCGAAACAGAAGCATATTTTTCTGCCATAATTATATTTAATGCCTCGTCATAAAGTGCATCTTTATTTGAATCTTTTTCTTCATCCTCTTTTTCCTGAGCTGGAGGTTCGATATCTATAGGCATCATATTATCTGGTGGTGGTTGTTCTTGCCAAAATGCAACAAGGTCTTCTATTTCTTCTGTGCTTATATAAGCTCCCTGAACTCTCTTTGGCTCATTTGCATCAATAGGTTGATATAACATATCGCCTTTTCCAAGAAGTTCTTCTGCTCCTTGTTTGTCAAGAATTGTTCTCGAATCAATGGAAGATGTTACAGCAAATGCAATTCTTGACGGAACATTTACTTTGATTGTTCCTGTAATTACATTGACAGTAGGTCT
>JBGUKW010000303.1:0-8481 GCA_045114665.1 Candidatus Xenobia bacterium
TTAAAATAAAGGCATTGAACCTTTATTTTAAATGCACCTTATATCCCCATAAATAAATTTAGGGGCATTACGGTGCATTTCGGTAATTCGCAAATTTTGATATTTTCACTCGCAACACGCCTTAGATATTTTCTAAAATGCAACAAAAAACTCCTCCACTAAAAATAGCAGAGGAGTCATAATCAGTTAATTACACTATATTTAAAAACAACTTACTTTGCAGCAACTTTGACAAGTTCTACTGCATTTGGCCACCAATCCCACATCTTGTAGGTCTGTCCATTTCTCTCGAAGGAGCTTACGAAGTTTTCTTTGTTGAATTCAACATTGATTGATGTGATACCAAGTGATTTTACACTCTTTACTTCGCCTGCATCTGCAATTCCGTTTCCGTTTGCATCCTGCCAAATTGCGAGGTCATTGAGTTCTTCACCAGTAACCTTCATATCATTATTCTTATCATAGAGAGAAAGTTTTTCGTAACCTGTTTCATATCCACCAGCTGTTCCGAAGAGACAGCTCATATCGACTGAACCATCAGCCTTTGGAGCAACGAGAAGACCATCTTGTGGACCAACCCATTCCATAGCGATTTCGAAACCATCACCGAAGAAATCGCTAATAATATTATTTTCTTTAACAACATCATGACCTGGCATATTCTGACCATTTGATGCCTGAAGAACGCCATTTCCTGTAATATCGAGGACGAGTGGAGAAATTCTCTTTGTTCCATTTTGGAAGTAGATAGATGTTTCGTATTTACCTATATCAACATAAGAAACCTGTTGTAGTACACCATCAACCATTGTGTAAGGTTGCTGTCTGTATGATACTGATACGATTGATTCTACAGCTTTGTCATCTTTCTTATTTGCAGACCGGAGAGAATATTCAGGTTCTGTGAATGCATTTGCTTGATATACTACTTGGTCAAATCTCAAGTTGTCATATCCATCGATCATATTTACATTATATTTGAGACCGTAATCACCAGTCTGGTCATCAACATATTTCAATCCATTGATATATGATGTCAACTGTGATTTGAGTTCAGCAAGTTTAGCTGAATTGTCATTTGCTTGTTTTACCTTCAAGGCTTCAAGTTCTGCGAGTTCTCTTGCTTCTACTTGTTTCTTGTTGTTGAGGGATGTCAAAGCACTTGCTTCTGCGTCTGTTGCATCGTTGAATGCTGCTAGAGCTTTATCTCTTGCATCTTGTGCAGCTTTAAGTGCATTTTCTGCAGCTACTTTTGCATTTTTTGCTTCATTGAGTGCTAAGAGTGCATTATCTTCATCTTTCTGTGCATTTGCAAGTTCTTTTGCTTTAGCTTCTTTTGCTTTTACTTTTGCATCATAATCAGCTTGTGCTGTTGCCTGAACTCCGTTTGCTGCATTGAGTGCTGCGAGTGCATCTGCTTCTGCATTTTCTGCATCTACGACTTCACCATCTTTAGCTACTCTTGCTGCTTTTGCTTCTGCGAGAGCTCTTTCTGCTGCAGCTTTATCATCGTTTGCATCATTGAGTGCTGCGAGTGCATCTGCTTCAGCATCTTGTGCTTCTGCAAGTTCTGTTGCTTTAGCTTCTTTTGCATTTACTGCTACAGTGTAATCAGCTTGTGCTGCATTTTCAGCACCTATTGCACTTTCAAGAGCTAATTGAGCTTCGCCTTTTGCTTTGTCAAGATCATTTAGTTCATTAAGACCTGTGTTATAATTTGCTAATGCTGTTTCATAAGCACTGTTTGCTGTAGTATAAGCTTCATCTGCTGCATCTTTTGCAGCTACTGCTTCATTATATGCAACTAATGCTGCTGCTACAACGGCTTCATCAGCAGGTACTTCTACTTGTTTTTCAACTGTTACTACTTGAGTTACTTCATTGCCTTCTTCATCAACGACTGGGTTTCCGTCTTCGTCGAGTACTGTTTGTGTAACTTCTTCTGTAACTGTTGTTATAGTTGGCTGTTGAGCTGCTTCATATGCTTCCAAAGCTTCCTCTACTGCCTTTTGTGCAGGTTCTACAGCTGATTCAGCTTCTTCTGCTTCTTGTCTTGCTGTTTCAAGAGCTTCTGCTAAACCTTGTTCTTTCATTGCACTCTCATAAGCTTCAGCAGCTTCTTTAGCTTTATTCAATGCTAACTGTGCTTCATTTTTAGCTTTTGTAGCATTATCAAGTTTTGTTTTTGCTGTTGCTTCTTCTTCTTGTGCATCTTTAAGAACTTTTTCAGCAGCTTTTCTTGCAGTTACTTTTGCATCGTAATTATCTTGTGCTGCTTTTTGAGCTACTGTTGCATTGTCAAGAACATCTTTTGCATCTTTTTCTGCTTGTAGTGCTTTTGCTGCTTCTCCAACTTTAGCATTTTTTAAAGCTACTTTAGCATTATAGTCTTTATCTGCTGCTTCTTGATCAGCTGTTGCCTTGTTAAGAGCTTTTAGTGCATCTGCTTCTGCCTTTAATGCATCTTCAAGAGCTTTTTCGGCAGCTATTCTTGCAGCTAATTTTGCATCATAAATACCCTGAGCTGTAGTTTGATCATTTGTTGCATCTGTAAGAGCATTTTCGAATGCTGAAACATCTTTCTTTGAATTGTAATCTGCATCTGCATCTTTTGTTGCTTGTACTGCAGCATCATAAGCATTTTGAGCTGCTTGTCTTGCTGCTACTGCATCGTCATATTCTTTTTGAGCTGCTGCGAGAGTTCTTGCTTGGTCTGCTAAAAATGCGTTATAAATTGTAGATAATGATGAAACTTTATTTGCTACATTCTGAGCATTTTCTGATTCTACATTATTGAATGCAGTTCTTACTGCTGCAACCCATTTGGCAGCATCTTCTTCGCTTTCAAATGTTCTTCCACCATTTGAATTACCTTGTACTCCACCATTTGGAGCATTTTCAGTTGACATATCTATTTCAGTAGTTCCTTGTGCAAGAGCAGCAACTCTTCCAGGAATTACATAGTGAGCAATATTGTAAACACTTGCATAACCTGAGCCAGCATTCTGAGTTGTCATATTATATCTAGCACTACCAGAAGAAATCTGAGCAGCATGAACATAAGTTGCTTCTTGTGCTATTGCTGGAAATATATTAGAAAAGTGACTATCGACTTTACTAAGAGCTTGTTTTACATCATCATAAACGGTTTGAGAATTCAAAATATTGTCTGACCATACAGAATATACATTGAAATAACCACCATTATCTGTTGCATAATCTTGAGCATACTGTGAGTATTCAGTTTTAACTTTGTTTAACTGAACTGTTGCTGTACCGACAGTTTTTGTGACTCCCTGTTTTACAGTAGGAGCTTTAATTCTGAGAGCAGAACCTGCGTCTGCAACAGAGGCGAATGCCAATGCACATATACCAGCGAGAGCTAAAGTTACGAGCTTCTTCATATTGTTATTCTCCTTTTTTTTAGATTTTTTTTATTTTATTTCCCAATGTAAAATAAAAAATAATTGCTTTTCTACAATTCTAATTTAACAGAAAGTTATTAACTTTTGTTTGCTAAATTATTACAATTTAGTCTTATTTTAAAAAAAAATAATAATATACATTTAATAATTAGTGTTTATAAGTCTTAATTTACTTCTTTATTTATGTAAATATAATATAATAGGCAATCATGAAAGTTTTGTAGTGGAAATAAGCCAAAGTGATAATGATGTTTTTTTTTAAAAATTGCTATAGCTTCATAGACATTTGTTTCAATAAAAAAAGTACAGCATACTTATTATGCCGTACTTTTTTTATTGTTTTATTAGATTTACATTTCTCTTTGCCTTGCAAATGATTTTAAATCATCTTCTAATTTCAGTGCTTTTTTATCAAACCTACTTCTGTCTATTAAGGCACTATTTCTTAAATTATTTACAGGGCATGGTGGAGATGAAGTATTTGTTCTTTCTATTGTAAGTTGTTTTAAATCAGATTCTAATTGACTTATTTTATCTTTAGTATTAGTTAACTGATTTTTTTGGGTATATGTAGTTAATTTAGTCTTACTTTTAGAAAGGGCTTCAATAAAAAATGTATTTTCTTTAATAGAAGATAAATCACTTTTACTTCCCAATACTTCTACTGGATTTGATTTATTTAATAATGAATCATCTAAAGAAGGTTTAACAGAAACATCAGAATCAATCTGTTTCATTTTGCCTGCATTTGATAAATTATTTTTTGTACTTGATAATTTAACTTTAGAGGCTAAAAATGGCTTCTTTATCTCTTCTTCAGATGTTTTTAATACTTGAGCAGTAGGAAGTCCAGATGTCATACTGTTTAAATTTGAAATTACAATAGGCTTTGAACTTGCTGTTGATTCTTTATTAAACATAGAATCTGCTTGGGCATTTATCATTTCTTTAGCTTTGATTGCTTCCATTCTTGCCTTTTCTTCTTCATCTCTATCATGTCTATCTTTGGCAAATTGATTTACTAAAACCCAACCTGCAGATTCAATCATTCCAATACTTATAGTAGGAGCAACAACTTGCCCTAATCCAGGAATAAGTTTAGAAGCTTCTTTGGCAAGCATTCTTATAGGATATCTTAAAAGAAGTCTTTTGAGTACCCCAGTAACTAGACTGAAAGCAACATTTTTATCAAGTGGTTTATCATTAAAAATCTGAGATAAAGCTATTGCCATGGTCGTCATAGTACCAACATCTGCCGCAAAACCAAGTCCTGGAACTGGAACAGCATTACCTGCTCCGACCAATACGGCATGAGTATGTATTACAACATGGCACTTTTTCTTTTCATCTTCAGTTATAAACTGAACATCTTTTTCACAAAATAATTCTTCTTTTTTCTTTTTATCTTTTTTACTCATATTTGTTCACTACTTATTTTCTAAAATCACTTGCTTTAAGTCTTCAGTGATTAAATATCTTGCAAAAACTTTTTTTGTATTTAAATTTATAGCTTTTGCGGAATAATACATTGTTGAACCTCTTTTGACTTTATCTGAAGAAAGTTCAATTTTGTAAGGTCTATTTACCTTTGTTAAACTTGTCATAGGTGGTGGGAGTGTCTCGAGAAATGCAACTGCCATTGGCTGTGTCAATTCAAAATATGATTCAAGAAATGTGTATGTTCCCTCTAAATCTTTTGGAAAAAATCCTGAACAAATTACATTTACTTTATCACCATCAAAAGCAAATTCAAGTTTTTTGGTTTCAAGGTCGAGTACACCTGTAATTTTACCATCTTTTTTGTCTATTGTTGCAAAATTTGAATATCTTGTAACCTTAGGAGTTTGAGTTTCAGTGCCTCTCATGACATCAAAGTAAAATATAAATTGATTACCTTGAATATCTTTGTTGTGCATTTGCTTGATTATAAGTTTTCCATTTGTATATTCTGTACTTCCGTCAAGAATATAAGTTCCGCATTTTACAACATCGACATCAGCTGCAAAAGCAACTGAAAAACAAAGCAAAAATATAAACAAAAACGAAGTAATAACCTTTTTCATTTTTTTTTAATCCTCCAATATATCATTTTCTTCTAAATTAGTCATTGTCATATTATCAATAAGATTTTGCCAAATATGATTAATGCCCATTGGTGTTTTTGGAATAATAATTTCAATATCCAAAATTTTTGCCAATTCAAGAAAGAAAGAAGCTGTTTCTATATTTTTAGCAAATAAAATTTTAGGAATTTGTTTTAGTTCTTTCATCTTAAGTAGAAATGCATCTACAAGATCGGATTTATCTTTAGTTTCAGAAACTTTCAAATTTATAATTTGACCTGTAGCATGATTTTCAAGCATAAAGAAATCGTCAAAAACCATATTTTTTGATTCTTCATCAAATTTAGGGAAAGGGACACAATAAAGTCCTATTTCCCAAATTCCCTTTTTTTCATGTTCTCCAATATAATCAAGCACACTTTTAGGATTTTCTGGCTTAAAAATTGGATATTTATTCTCTCTATTTTTTAAGGTTGTAGTTTTAACTTCAATAGAGTTTCTTGATTCTGAGTAAAATAATTCTGTGATATCGGGTTCTTTTATTTTATTTACTTTATTTACAAATCCTTTTATTTTCTCTTCTGCTAAAGCAAATACATTTATTATAAGTTTTAGAAGATTAGCGTCATCATTTGAAATATCCTCTATAAATAGTTGAGGTTTGCTCACTTTAATATATGGATATTTATTATACATCGTTCCTGTGAATTTTATGCCAGCTTTTTTTAATTCACTCAATTCAAACTCTGTGAATGAAGAATCAGGTTCAAAATTTAAAATAACAGCATCAACTTTAAATTCAAAATCAGGTTCAATAGTTGCTCTATCTATAAGCATAAAGTTATTTACAAATGCTTTATCAGTAGATATATATAGATCTGCAGCTCCTTCAAAACCACAAAAACAATAAAATTTTTTATTGTTATCTATATCATTTACAATTATCAATCTTCTATCATCTTGTAATATTTTTTTATATAGAGATAGTTTTTTATATTTTAAAACACTTTTAACAACATCTAAAGAAGTCCAACGTCTTACATGTTCAATATAATTATTCATTCTAAACTCTGCCTTTCTATACTTATAAATAAAATTCTTCTATTATTATAAAAAAACCTTGAAGAAAAAGGAAAAAGTAAAAAAAAAATAAAGTTATTCAAAGAATACAAAAAAGCGAGGTAAAAAATGAGTATTGAAAATATAAAACAAGAACAGGAAAAATGGGAAAATTCAGTACAAAAAACACTTGAAAAACACCCTGAAAGAAAGAAATTTGAAGAAAAAAGGTTATATACACCAACAGATATTGAAAATCTTGACTATGTAAAGGACATAGGCTTCCCAGGTGAATATCCTTATACAAGAGGAGTTCAGCCTACAATGTATAGAGGCAGACTTTGGACAATGAGACAATATGCAGGTTTTGCAACTGCAGAGGAATCTAATAAGAGATATAAATATCTTCTAGAACAGGGGCAAACAGGTCTTTCTTGTGCATTTGATTTACCCACACAGATTGGTTATGATTCAGATGATCCAATTTCAGAAGGAGAAGTTGGAAAAGTAGGTGTTGCAATAGACAGCTTAAAAGATATGGAAATATTGTTTGATGGCATAGATTTGAGCAAAGTATCAACATCCATGACCATAAATGCACCAGCTTCTGTACTTCTTGCAATGTACATTGCTGTTGCTGAAAAACAGGGAAATCCATCAACATCTCTAAGTGGAACTATTCAAAATGACATACTAAAAGAATATGCTGCAAGAGGAACATA
Organism: Candidatus Xenobia bacterium; assembly: GCA_045114665.1. Lineage (GTDB taxonomy): Bacteria > Vulcanimicrobiota > CADAWZ01 > CADAWZ01 > CADAWZ01 > CADAWZ01. The sequence continues at coordinate 7,270 of JBGUKW010000303.1, forward strand.
TATATTCCCTCCAAAGCCTTCTATGAGATTGATTACAGACATATTTGCGTATTGTTCGAAAAATGTTCCACTTTGGAATACAATAAGTATTTCTGGTTATCACATAAGAGAAGCTGGTTCAACAGCAGCACAAGAAATCGCATTCACTATTGCTGACGGAATCGCCTATGTAAAGGCTGCAGTAAAAGCAGGGCTTGATGTAGATACATTTGCAGGCAGACTTTCATTTTTCTGGAATGCTCATAACAATGTTCTTGAAGAAGTTGGAAAATTTAGAGCAGCAAGAAGAATTTGGGCAAGAATAATGAAGGAGAAATTCAATGCCAAAAGCTCAAAATCAATGAAATTGAGATTCCACACTCAGACAGCAGGGTCAATGCTCACAGCTCAACAACCAGACAACAACATAGTAAGAGTAACACTTCAGACAGTAGCTGCAGTATTGGGTGGCACACAATCACTTCATACAAATTCAAGAGATGAGGCTCTTGCACTTCCAACAGAAGAATCAGTAAGAACAGCTCTCAGAACTCAACAAATTGTGGCTTATGAGTCAGGTCTTGCAGATGTAATCGATCCACTTGCAGGCTCATATTATGTAGAAGCTATCACAGACAAAATCGAAAAAGAAGCACTTGAATATATTGATAAAATTGAAAAAATGGGCGGTGCTGTAGAGGCAATAGAAGCTGGATATATCCAAAAAGAAATCCAAGACAGTGCTTATAAATGGCAGAAAGAAGTAGAAAATAACGATAGAATTATCGTAGGTGTAAATAAATTCCAAATTGAAGAGCCACCTGTCAAAAATCTTTTGAGGATTGATGCCTCAGCAGGAGAACTTCAAAAGGAGAAACTTGCTAAATTGAGAGCAGAAAGAGATAATGAGGCTGTTAAAATGTCTCTTGAAGAGCTTCGCACTGCATGTGGTAATGAAAATATAAATCTCATGCCTGTTATTTTGAAATGTGTAAAGACTTATGCAACACTAGGAGAGATTTGCAGAGTTATGAGAGATGTATTTGGAGAATATGAACCACATACAAACATATAGATGATATGAGGAAAAATAGACAGATAATATAGACAAAAAGACATTATTACCAGCAAAAGACTAAAAAAAATAGGAGGAAAGTTAAGTAATTAAAATTATTGACAAATATAATAAAAAGTGTTTAAATATGCTCATAGAGGTATATTATGAACAAATTA
>JBGUKW010000304.1:0-3114 GCA_045114665.1 Candidatus Xenobia bacterium
CCTATATACTCATATTGTCCCTAAATATCCAACTTTGATAATGTGTGGAGCTTTATTCAGCATTTCATTTGTGATTTTTATGGCAGGCATAATTCTTGATAGTCTATTGGAACAAGATAAAAGAAATTTTGAATTTATGCTAAATACTGCACAAAATTGGTTTAAGGATAAAATAAAAAAATAATAATCAATTATTATAATAAGCTGAAATTCTAAAAAAAAGGATTTCAGCTTTTTTTATTATTCATAAAGGATATTTTGATTAAAAAAAATATAAATATAATTATATATAATTATAATATAAAATATTGCATTTAATTATTGTTGGAGGTTTGATTGGATAATAATATTGTTATTGTCAGCTTGGATATGTACCAAACACTTACAATAGCTGTAATAGCACTATTTGTGGGAAAATACGTGCGAAAAAGTATCCCTATTCTTGAAAAATTTTGTATTCCAATTCCAGTTGTAGGTGGTATTCTTTTTGCTATATTTTCTTGCATTTTATACTCATACAAAATAGCAGAAATCCATTTTGATTCTTCCTTAAGAGAATTAACCATGGTTGTATTTTTTACATCTATAGGATTTCAAGCAGATATTCAAACATTTAAAAAAGGTGGAAAAGATTTAGTAAAATTCCTTTTCCTTATTATATTATTGATAACTTGTCAAAATTTTATTGCTCTTGGAATTGCAAAATTACTCGGATTAAGCCCTTTATTTGGTCTTGCTTCTGGTTCTATTCCAATGCTTGGAGGACATGGAACAGCAGGAGCTTTTGGTCCAGAACTTGAGAAAATGGGGCTTCAAGGCGGAGCTACAATATGTATTGTAGCAGCAACTTTTGGGTTGGTTGCAGGTAGTTTGATCGGTGGTCCTATAGGTCGATTTCTAATAAACAAATATGATCTTTTAAAAACAGCTATTCCTGTTGATAAATCATATTACACAGGTAAAAAATCTTATGAAAATAAAATATTAAACATGTATGAAGATGCTGCATTTCAACTTATAATCGCTATGGGAATTGGAACATTTTTTTCATTTTTCTTTCAGAAAATAGGATTAAAATTTCCAATTTATATAGGTTCTATGCTCGTAGCAGCAATACTCAGAAATATATCAGAATTTTCCAAGAAATTTTCAATATATATGAATGAAATAAACAACATAGGTGATATAAGCCTTTCACTATTTTTGGGTATTTCTATGGTAAGTCTTCACCTTTGGCTTTTAGCTTCTCTCGCAATACCTCTAATAATTTTGTTATCTTCTCAAGTAATCTTAATGATTTGCTTTGCGTTTGGTGCATTTTTCTTCTTAGGAAAAAATTACGATGCAGCTGTTATGTCTTCTGGTATGTGTGGATTTGGTTTAGGGGCTACACCAAATGCAATGGCAAATATGCAGGCTGTGTGTAACAAATATGTTCCTTCAGTAAAAGCATTTATTATTATCCCACTTGTTGGAAGCCTTTTTGTTGACTTTTTAAATAGCTTTGGGATAACAATGTTCATACAATTTGTCAAATAAAATTCAGTACAATTTTTATAATGAATAGTTATCTATAAAAACACTTTTTCACATTTTATTTTTGTTTTGTTTTGTTCTATTGATAACTTACCTATAGCTAAAACATCTTTGTTTTGATCCAAAATTTTTAATAACTGATCATTTGCAAACTGTTCTTTATTTTCCCAATAAAATTCATTTCCATTTTTTACTTTTTCTATTATCTGTTTATTTGGCATAATATCAGGATAATCTGACATAGCTTCTGATATTTTAACATATATTTTTTTATCTGTTGTTGAATATAATTTAAGTTCTTCAATAGAAAAAGCATTTGAAATATGAAATTGACCGCTTTTATATCTTATAAGAAAAGACATCAAACCGCCACAATTTAATTTTTTCCCTAAATCTGAGGCAATGCTTCTAATATATGTACCTTCTTGACATTCAATATCGGCAATAACTTTGGGGTAATCATATTTAACAAGTTTGGCAGAATAAATTATTACTTTTCTTTTTGGAATTTCAACATCTATACCTTTTCTAAAATATTTGTAAAGTCTAACTCCATTTATTTGAATCGCAGAAGAAGCAGGGGGAGTTTGTAATATTTCTCCCTCAAATTCTTTTAAAGCATTTTTAACTGATTCTTCTGTTGGAATTATTTGAGGCTCAATAGTTGTTATATTTCCATATAGATCATCTGTATCACTTATTTTTCCGAGAGTAAATTCAGCTCTATATCCTTTGATTTTTGCCTGTAGATATTCTATTAATCTCGTGGCATGTGAGCCTACTGCTATTGGAAGGACTCCGACAGCTCCAGGGTCTAAAGTACCTAAATGACCAGTCTTTTTTTCTGAAAAAATTTTCCTGATGCTATTTACTGCATCATGAGAAGTCATTCCAGCAGGTTTTAATAGATTTATGAAAAAATTAGTTTTTATTTCCGTGCGTAGGGCTTCAGTCATCGTTATCATAGTTTAGAAACAGAAGAATTTTCTTTTGCATGTGGGTCTTGAGTCTCGACATTACCAGGTGGGAATATTGCTATTAATTCGATATTTCCACTATCACTTACTTTAAAGACAATTCCCTTTTTTATGTAGTTTGCATATCCAGCTTCTTTTCTGTCAGGTTCTCCCCATTTAGCTTTTACATCGTCATATTTCATTCCAACAGAGAATGGAACATCTTTTATTTTACATTCACCTGTAACCATAATAGATTTTATGCTATTGTCATCATTTCTGATATTGAAAAATAGACATTCTTCTATATATCTCATCTGCACATAGTCTTTTTTCTTGCTTTTTTTGTCTCTCATTGCTGTTATGTGATCTGGAACGCCAAATACACTGAATATAAATTTCATATTGTCTCCAGGTGATATTACTGTTTCACCTATGATTATTCCGCTTGGGGGAGCTGTAGGGGATTCGCTTTTTACTTCTATATTTTTTTGTTGCTCTCTTTTGATTGCTTTCTGTTGTTGAAGTTGTTTTGCATTTTGTTTTGCGTTACGTTTGATCTGTTGTAGATTTGGAATAACATTGCTATTAGTTTGAGCATATATAGATGTGGAAAGTGATA
>JBGUKW010000305.1:0-30121 GCA_045114665.1 Candidatus Xenobia bacterium
TTAAAATAAAGGCATTGAACCTTTATTTTAAATGCACCTTATATCCCCATAAATAAATTTAGGGGCATTACGGTGCATTTCGGTAAAGAAGATAATAAAAAATCCTCGTAATTAATAAAAATTACGAGGATTTTTTATTCACTTAATATAGATACATTGTTTTTATTTTCCAAGTATTTTCATCTTCAGATTCAAAGACAAATTCTCCAATTCTCAATCTAACAAAGAAATATTTTCCATCTTCTACAATTTCAAGTCTTTCTGTTGCTATGATTGGAACAACACTTGTTACTCTGCAAAGTTTTCCTTTTTTTCTAAATGTTATATCAGAGAGGTTTATTGGAAGCATTTTAAACTGTTTATGTTCCATTATTTCCTTTGTTGCTGCTCTATAGGCATCTCTGACATCTTGGGCTTTTCCTTTGCCTTGCTTTTCATATTCTATTGCAGATTCTTCAACTGAATTTTTCTGCATTTCCATTACTTTATCTAAATCTTTTGAAGCATAGGCATCGTAAAATTCTTTTATGACAGATATTATTGCTTCTTTTTCTGTAGGAGTTAGCTCATTTGGATTTTTCTTTCTCTCTTTTTCAGCTTTTTCTTTTGCGATTTTTTCCTTTTCAGCCTTTTCTTTTAATGCCTTATCTCTAGCTTCTTGTTCTTTGGCTGTTTTTTCTTTTAATGCTTTATCTCTGAGAGCTTGTTCTTTTTGAGCTTTTTCTTTAGCTATTTGTTCAGGTGTTTTTTGAACTTTATTTGTATCTTTTTTAGCTGTTGGGTTTGTCCATTGACCTTTTACAACTTTGTCTCTGAGAGCTTGTTCTTTTTGAGCTTTTTCTTTTAAAGTCATTGGCTTTTCAGCCTTATCTTTTGCTATTTTGTCTTTTTCGACTTTATCTTTTGCTATTTTGTCTTTTTGAGCCTTATCTTTTGCTATTTTGTCTTTTTCAGCCTTATCTTTTGCTATTTTGTCTTTTTCGGCTTTATCTTTTGCTATTTTGTCTTTTTGAGCTTTATCTTTTGCTATTTTGTCTTTTTCAGCCTTTTCTTTTGCGATTCTTTCCTTTTCAGCTTTTTCTTTAGCTATTTGTTCTTTTTTAGCTTTTTCTTTAGCTATTTGTTCAGTTTTTTTGCGTTCTTCTGCATTCTTTTTTATTCCAGTTGTATTAAATATTGTCTTTTTATTTGCTTCTCTTACTTCTTTTATTTTGTTATCTTCAACTGGAGTTCCTTTAGCTGTAACAGTTCCTTCATTTTTATTGAAATAATATGCAGAAGCATTGTGAAGCCATGGATTCGGACATTTTATCATATAGTTGTTGCCGAGTGGAAAATATTGGTATGTATTTTCTTCATCACAACAAAACATATTTTTTTGACCAATGCCAATGCCTGTTTTTTCTACATATTTGAAAAATTCATCAGAGATAAATTCTTCTTTTGTTGGCAATTTTCCATTGTGATCATTTGCCCATAATTCTATTGCCATAGAAATTGCCTGTATTCTGTCTTTACAAGTTTTTAATAATTCATTGTTGGGCTTTACTATAGGAGCTGTTACTGTCTTTTTTTCATTGTTTGTATTTTGTTTTTTATCATTTTGAGCATTTACTGTTGAAAAACAAATACATATAGATAAAATGAATGTTATTAATGTAAAAATAGTTGTTTTTCTCATTTTTTTACCTTTCCCAGTATTTCACCAGTTTTTGGTTGACATCCACATGCAAATTGCCAAGAAGTCATTATTTTTTTACCTTCAGGTTTTACATCACCTAAAAGAATTGTCCCATTTTTTGAAGCTACACAAATTCCCTTATTTTTTATTGTTTTTATTACACTTCCTGGTTCTAAATTTGATATTTCATCAATTATTTGAACTGGTCCAATAATTAAATTTTTTCCTCTAAAAGTTGTTCTTGCTCCAGGTTCTGTCCAAATCGATCTTATCTGATTTTTTATTTCTTCAGATGTTGTGTTCCAATTTATGTCCATATCTTCATTTTTTATAAGTTTTGTATATGAAGCATCAGAATCAATTTGTTTAATTCTTGGAGCTGTTCCATTTTCTATTGATTTAACTGCTTTTAAAGTCATATCAGAAGCCAATGGGGCTAATTTTTCTCTTAAACTCTCTCTTGTATCATCTTCTAAAACTTGTATTTTATCTTGTATTATTATATCCCCTGTATCACAACCTTCATCCATGTAGAATATTGAAACACCAGTCTCTTTTTCTCCTGCTTTTAAAGCTGACTCTATTGGGGTCGCTCCTCTGTATTTTGGCAATAGAGAGGGATGAATACATATACAACCATTGGGGAACAATTCCAATACATCTCTTGGGAGTATTTTTCCATATGAACATAAAACAGCTAAATCTGCATTTGAATTTTTTAGTTCTTGGATATATTCTTCTGATTTTAATTTATTTGGCTTTAGAACTTTTATTCCATGTTCTATGCCAAAATATGATACAACTGTTTGAGCATTGTTTTTTCCACGCCCTTTTGGAGCATCTGGTTTTGTTGTAATAGATACAATTTCAAATCCTGATTCAAATAATTTTTCAAGAATAGATAAAGAAAATTTTTCTGAACCAAAGAAATTAATTTTCATCTTTTTTCTCCAATTCTTCAGATGTTTTTTCTTCTTCGTTTTCTTTATCAGGCTCAAGTTTATCTTCACATAGATTTGTTGCTATATCAGAGAATAGCTTTCCTTCAAGATGATCTACTTCATGCTGAATAATTCTTGCAAGATATCCTTCAGCTTCAAATTCGATATATTTACCCTGTGGATTTTGGGCTTTTACTTTTATTTTGTCAGCCCTCTCAACATCTCCATATATATCAGGAAGACTTAAACATCCCTCTTTATCTATTTGTGTTCCTTCTTTTTCAAGAATTACTGGATTTATTAATTGTAAAAGACCTTCTCCATCATCTACAACTATAACTCTTTTCAATATGCCTACTTGATTTCCAGCTAATCCAACACCTTTATTTTTGTACATTGTATCAGCCATGTCGTCTAATAGATTTCTTATAAATGTATTTATTTTTTCTACTTTTTTTGCTTTTTTTCTCAATACATCATCGCCAAGAATTCTTATAGGTCTTAAAGCCATATCTTTTTTGCCTCTCAATTTTAATTTTATTTTTTTACCATTCAGTTAAAGCAATTTTAAAAAGTGCAGTATTTCTTTATTGTTATGAACATAATTTTATTTTTTAACCGCTTGGTCAATTATAACTTTATTTTTCTTCACTGTCAATGTTTTTTTTCTCTCTCTCTTTCTTTTTCTTACTTTTCTTTTTTGCTTTTTCTCTGATTTCAGCTTTTTTTAGTTCTTCTATTAGGTTATTGTAATCTGTTTCACATTCTTTTGCTATATTTTTTCTAAGTTTTCCCAATTCACTTATTATATCCCAAGTTCCTATGACCATTATTCCAATAAGATTTGCAGAAGCGAATCCCCACATAAAAAAATCAAAATTATTATGTTGAAGTTTATATATTCCTACTGCTATTAATATAGCAGTGAGATACATCATAAATATTCCAACTTTTCTTCTGATATTTCTTACTCTGTTTTGTGAATCTATATTTATATTGTTATTGCGTTTTTCATTTAAACTCAATAATGTAGCAGCTATTATCAAAACTAGTGGAAATATATATTCTGATATATTTTTTATAGGCATTTTTTACCTCTTTTGGAATTTATATGCTTTTTTTTGCAATTTCTTCTTTGTATAATTCTATTAGTTTATCTGTTATTTTATCAGCTGAATATGAATCTGCTATTTTTAAACTTTCTTCACTCATTCTTTTTAGTTTGTCGTTGTCATTCAGTACTTCTAAAACTTTGTTTGCAAATTCGTCTCTGTTCTCAGATGTTAAATATCCATTTATACCATCTTGTATCGTATCAGAAGCTCCACAAGCTGAAACTGCAATTATTGGAAGACCTGTAGCCATTGCTTCGAGAAGTGCAAGTGGTTTTACTTCTGTTTTTGATGTCATTATAAATATATCTGAAGCACCATAATAATTGGGTATCTCTTTATATTCAACTCTACCTGTAAATATTGTCCTTTCTTCTATACCATTATCTTTTGCGTATTGTTTTAAGTTTTCAATTTCTGAACCTTCTCCAACTATTAATAATTTTGATGGATTTTTTTCTGATATCTTTTTAAATGAGTCGAGCATAAATGGAATATTTTTTTCAGGTGCCATTCTTCCCACATATATAAGAAGTTTTTCATTTTCTTTTATTCCATATTTTTCTCTGACTTTTTGTCTATTTGGATTTTTGAAATCATCTAAATCTATTGAGTTTCTCATATATATGACATTTTTATTTATGCCGTAATCTTTTTTTATTAAATCAACAATAGCTGTTCCAGGTGTTATTATGACAGAACATTTCTTTGTAAATGAAGCAACAACACTTTTTGAAACAGATTTTACAAAATCTTGAGGTAGTGGAATATAATGAGAATACATTTCGTATTGAGTGTGGAAAGTAAAAAATAATGGAACATTTAATTTTGTCGCCCATTTTACACCTTCTTCTCCCAATATAAATGGATGATGACAATGTATTATATCTATTGGAGTTTCAGAGAGAAATTTTTCAGCTTTTGGATAAAAAGGTAAAGGAATTGGAAATTTTACCTTATTTGTTAGGTTTAGGGATGGATATCTGAAAACTTGTTCATCTTTTGGATCTTCATAATCTTGAAAATTAGGAGCAAATATATATACATTGTGTCCCTTTTTTTGTAGATTTTTTCTCATCAAGTCTATACAATTTACAACACCACTTATTATTGGCTTGTAGGCATTTGTAAATATTGCAATATTTAAGGATTTTCTATCGCTTTTTAAAATATTTGGTCCAGTAACAACCTGTTTTGTTTCTGCTTGATTTTCAGTTTTTTCATTTATTTTAGCAATTTCTTTTTCTATTATTCCACATATTATGTGTATTACTATTCCATGAAGTTCTTGAACTCTACATGTTCTTGATGAAGGAACTTTTATTTTTATATCAGAGTATTGATCGACTTTTCCATTTGAAGATCCTGAAAAAGATATTGTTTTTATTTCTTTTTCTTTTGCAAATTTTAATGCTTCAACTATATTTTCAGAATTTCCAGAGGTACTTATACCAATTAGAACATCATCTTTTCTGCCTAATGCCTCAACTTGTCTTTTATATATATCTGAAAATGAATAATCATTTGCTATTGATGTTAGGTTTGAGGTGTCGGTTGTAAGTGCTATTGCAGGGATTCCATTTCTTTCTTTTTCAAATCTGCCAACTAATTCAGCTGCCATGTGTTGAGAATCTGCCGCACTTCCGCCATTTCCACATATCATGAGTTTTCCACCTGATTTTATGGAATTTAAAATTAATTCAGCAGAGCGTTCAATATCTTTTCTTATCAGAAAAAGTAACCCTGTTGACTGAAATGCTTCTCTAATTTCTGAAGTTATATAGTTGTTGTAATCTCTCATGTTATATATTCCCTAAGGTATAAAATAATTTCTAAAAATTTCTTTATTTAATCTTATTTTCCCTTTAAAAAGGATTTATATAATGTAAGAAAGAAGATAATTAAGCTATTTTATTTTTGTTGTTAAGAAAAGGAATTTATTATTTATGTCATTAGGTGGTTTTAGAAGAGCAGGCTCATCGAAAGCTAAAGAAATGAAAAAGATATATAAGTCTAATCCTTCTAAATATTTAATTATGATGGGCTTGCTATTGTTAATTTACCTTATTTTTTTTGTCAGAGGAATGATGCTTTTTGATAAAGTTCCAAATATAGATGAAGGACGTATTGTTATTTTATCAACTTTGATTGGTTCTTTTTTATTGATAATCATATCTATTATTGTTACAATAAATGGAAATTATCGAAAAACAGTTGTCTTAACTCCTGTTTATTGTGAATTTTCAAAAGGAAGTATTCATTTTATAACTCACTGGCGTGATTTGACATATTATAAATCTAATTTTTTGGGTTATAAATGTTTGTCATTCAATGGTGTAATTCCTGATAGTAAAGGAAACAGGATAGATATAAGAGTTTATATTGATTCTGTTTTTTTCAGTCAATATGATGAGATTCTTAAAATTACGATTGCAGCTAAGAAAAAAGTTGGAGAATCGCCAATTGATATTTAATAATTTTAATTGAGGGCTTTAATAATGGAGTCAATTTATATACCAAAAATTATACAGTCTATGCCAGGTTATATTGAGGGTGGGACAGTTTTTAAAAAGGATTCTGATTCTTTTGATTTGAGAATTTCTTTAGTTGCTGTACATCCTTCAGATGAGAAAAAATTAGGTTGTTTTGATGGTTATTCAGCAACTGTTTTACTCCATCCAAAGACTGATTTTAAATATTTTGCTAGTCTTTCTCCTGAGAAAAGGAATGATTTCAGAACTCAATCTGAATATGCTGGCATCTGTGCTTCACTCGCAATGATGCCATGGCAAAATACAGATATTGTTTTGGTTGTCGATCATGCGGGTGAATTAATTTCAAGATTTGTCTATACAATGAAAGAAATGACAACTGTTGAAGCAAGGAGAGATAAAGTAAAAAATCCTGATGGGACTGTTACTGTTAAGAAGGTTGATTTTTCTTCAGATGTTGATTTTAATAATAAAAACGTGTATATATTAGATGAATTTATAGGTTCTGGATATACATTGAGAATAATAATAGATGCCGTTCATAAAAAAGGTGGTAGAGTCAATGGAATTGGAGTTATAGCAACAATAGATGACAATATAGAATATCTATCTTCACATCCATATAATATGATTCCAATAAGAACATTGACAGGTAGTATAGGAAAGAAATAACATATTTTAATATATTTGATTTTTTAAAATCTCAGGTTTCAGGGCTTTTCAATTATTGCTCAAAAATCTGAGATTTGGTATATATAATACAAATTAGATGAGGAATGTATTTATTTTATGACAGAACAATTTTTTACTTTAAAAGGAAAAGATGGTTCGGCACGTCTTGGAGTTCTTAAAACAGAAAGATTTACGGCTGAAACTCCAGTATTTATGCCTGTTGGAACACAGGCAACTGTTAAGGGACTTTTACCTAAAGAAATTGAAAATATTGGATTCAATATTATTTTATCCAATACATATCATTTATATTTACGTCCTGGTCATGAATTGATAAAAGCCATGGGCGGACTTCATAAATTTATGAATTGGAAAAGAGGAATATTGACAGACAGTGGCGGTTTTCAAGTATTTAGTATGAGAGATCGCATTTCTTTGAGTGATGAAGGTGTAACTTTTAGAAGTCATATTGATGGTTCAAAACACATGTTTTCTCCAGAGAATGTGATTTCTTTTCAAGAGGCTTTTGGCAGTGATATAATGATGCCTATTGATGAATGTGTTCCCCCAGAGTCTTCTCATGATTATGTTGAAAAATCGTTGAAGAGAACTCATGATTGGGCTTTTAGATGTTTAAAGGCAAAGACAACTTCACAACATTTATTTGGCATTGTTCAAGGGGGCATGCATCCTGATTTGAGAAAACTTAGTGCTGAAACTCTTGCAGAAGGTGCTTTTTCAGGTTTTTCTGTTGGCGGATTGAGTGTCGGAGAAGAAAAACCTGTTATGTACTCTGTTTTAGAACAAACAACACAATATATACCTGAAGATAAACCTCGTTATTTGATGGGGGTTGGCAGTCCTGAAGATTTAGTTGAAGGGGTTGCAAGAGGTATAGATATGTTTGATTGTGTTTTACCAACGAGGATGGCAAGAACTGGAGCTATGCTTACACCTTATGGTAAATTAATTATAAGAAATGCTAAGCATAAAATGTCTGATTTACCTGTTGATGAGACATGTAATTGTTATACATGTAAAAATTTTTCGAGGGCATATCTAAGACATTTATTCTTGGCAGATGAAATGCTTGGTCCAGAATTGGCTTCTATACACAATCTTACATTTTTATATAATTTGATGAAAAACATAAGAGAATCTATTGCCGAGCATAGATTTGAGCAGTTTAGAAAAGAATTTCTTGAGAAATATTTCAGTGATGCTGAAAGAGTTGATTAAGGAAAACTTAAAAAATAGAAATTATTTTAATTTTATGGAAAGGGGATATTTATGACTAAACGATCCAAAAATTGGATGTATTTGGCAATTGTTATAATTATAACAATTGTTGGATGCGTTTCCATATATAATCCAAATACTAAAAAGTTTAATATAAAACTTGGTCTTGATTTGAGATCAGGTACGCATATTGCTGTACAGTTATTGCCGATGCAGAATTATGCTACTGGTAAAGATGAGCCAATTACTGAGGACATTATTGCTAATTCTATTCAAGTATTTGAAAAACGTCTAAATCCAGAAGGCAATAAAGAGATATTGATCCAAAAAGAAGGAACTGACCGTCTTATTATCGAGATTCCAGAAGAAACCGATGTAAAAAGAGCAGAAGAACTTGTAAAAAAAGTTGGTGTCTTGGAATTTAAGGAACAAGACATGAGAACAAACAGATGGAAAACTGTTTTGACAGGTGCTTCTTTAAAGCCTAATTCTGCAAAAACAGGTATAGACCAATCTGGAAAATCTTATGTTTCAATAGAGTTCAACAATGAAGGTGCTAAGAAATTTGGTGAAATTACCAAAAGAAATATCAAGAAACCTATCGCTATATATTTCGATAATAAAGAGATAAGTTCTCCTGTTGTTCAGTCTGCTATTTTAGGTGGCAGTTGTACAATCAGTGGTGAAACAATGACTCCAGAAGAATGTGAAAACTTAAAAGTATTGATGAATTCAGGTTCTCTTAAAGCAAAAGTTAAAATACTTGAAAGTATGACTGTTGACCCAATGTTAGGTCAGGCTTCTTTAACTTCAAGTCTTGCTGCTGGAATAGTTGGACTTGTAATAGTTGGTATTTTTATGTTGATTTATTACAGACTTCCAGGACTCACAGCTGATTTGGCTCTCATTATCTATACAATAGTAAGTCTTGCAACTATGTGTATAGGTGGATTTGTAATGACTCTTCCTGGTATTGCTGGATTTATTCTTGCAATAGGTATGGCGGTTGATGCAAATGTTCTTATATTTGAGAGAATGAAAGAAGAACTTTGGGAAGGTAAAAGTCTTGAAAAATCAATAGATATTGGTTTTAATAGAGCTTTTGTATCTATTTTTGACAGCCATGTTACCACATTTATTGGTGCTTGGATTATTTATGCACTTGGAGCAACAACAATGAAGGGATTTGGTTTGACATTGATGATCGGTACATTTTGGAGTCTTATAACAAATACTGCTGGAACAAAGATATTTTTAGATGCCTTTTTCCTCAATAATATTAACACAAATAGAAAAGCATACGGTGAATAAGGGAGGAATGATACAATGAATTTTGCTGAAATTTTTTCTAAGACCCCACCTGCTAATTGGGGAATAATGGCTTTTATTGTTGTTGCTCTTCTTGCTCTTTCTATTTATACACAGAGATTTCGTAAAAATCCAATAAAGATAATTGAAAACAAAAATTTATTTTTGAGTGTATCAGGAACAATTTGTCTTATTCTTTTTGCTGTTATTCTTTTTAAGTTTCAGACAAAAACAATAAATTATTCTCTTGAATTTACTGGTGGAACAATGCTTGAAGTTGGTTTCCCAGAATCAGTAGATAAGAATAGAATTCCAGATATTATCAAAAAATCTGTTCAAGAGTACAATAGTAGTATAGAGAAACAAATTGCAGTTGCAAAAAATGATCCTAAAGTTGAACAAGAACTTAAAGATACTTTGTTAAAAAATCCTACTGTTCAACCAGAAGGCAATCCAAGAATTATGGATTATCCAAATGATATGAATAGAGTAGATATGGTTTTGGCAAAGAAAAATGGTTCTTTGAGCAAAGAGGATGTTAAAGGTCTTTCAGTTGATTTATTTAATACTCTTGGTAAGATGAGAGTAGATGAAAAATCAATTTCTGAAGAAAATGGAAAAGTAAAATATTCTTTCTGGGTTGAAACATCAGAAAAATGGTTTACAACAGAAGAAGCAAATACTGAAGATTTAGCAAAAGATAAAGAAATTAAACAAGAAGAAAAAACTGAAAATAAAGAAGATGAAAATGTTGAAAATGTCAAGAGAATTGTTGTTTTTGCTGATCAAAAAGGTTTTGAAGATATTCTCACTTCATTTGATAAAGATTTGATTCTTGATTCAGTTAACATTTCTGTTCCGCAAAAATTGTTGGACGAAAATAAAAAGGAAATTAAAGATCAATTTAATGCTGCATTTATTCGTTTGGCAACTTCCAAAGGTGGAAATTTAGAAGACAATGATAGAACAAAATTGCTTACAATAATATCTAAAAATTCAGGTAATATCTATATTTTTAAAAGAGAAAGTATAGGTCCATCTATTGGTAAAGAGCTTTCTCAGAAAGCATTTACAGCAGTTCTTGTTGCTCTTATTCTACAGTTGATTTATATTGCAATAAGATTTAATAATAAGTGGCATTATGGTATTGTTGCAGATATCGGTCTTTTCCATGATTTGGTCTTGATGTTTGGTATATATGCTCTTATGAATCTTGAATTTGATTCTCCATTTGTGTCGGCGATGATGACGATTATCGGATATTCTGTCATGAATTCAATCGTTATTTTCGATAGAATAAGAGAAAATTTGAAATTTCTTGTTGGTAAATCATTTAATGAAGTTGCAAATGCTTCTTGTAACCAAACAATGACAAGAAGTGTTAACACAACATTGACAGTTTTGATTACACTATTTGCACTTTATTTCTTTGGTGGTGCTACATTAAAGAACTTTGCATTTGCTCTTTTGATAGGTTGTACTGCTGGAGCTTATTCTTCAATATTCCTTGTTCCTTCGTTACTTTCAGTATTTGAAGTTTATGTAAAGCAAAATGAAGACCGTGATGCTGAAAAGAAGAAAGAGGCAATGAAAGAAGCAAGTGAGGAAAGAAGAAGAAAGAAAATTGCAAAAAGACTTGCTGAAGAATCATCTGAGGAACTTCCTCCAGAAAATGAAGATGATTATATTGACAAGCCAAGAAAAGCAGTAAAAGAAGAGTCTGATGAAGATGAAGAAGAAAAACCTTCAAGAAGAAAGAGAATTGTAAGAAGAAAAAGAAGATAATTCAAGTAACTGTTTAATAAAAAAACGGAATCTAAATTTAGATTCCGTTTTTTTATTATTAAACGGATTTTTAAAATGGGATTTTTTATATGCAGAAAAGAAATTTAAATTGCTAATGTTTGTTTCTACTTATGACGAATTTGCAAGTTTTAGTTTTGGGGTATAATAAGACTCACTAAACAATTTTACCCCAAAGTTTATATCTAATTTCTAAAAACAACCATTCTTTTTCTAAGTGCATTTTTATAGAAACTACTATAGAAAATTGAAATCGTTCCCTTTATTATACCACAAAACTTTGTTTACTTGTTAAATAGTGCCTATTTTTGAAAATTATTTAACAGCAAAATTGATAGAAATTGACAAAGAGAAAAAAAATCTGCAAGAAAATAGAGGACAAAAGAGGAAAAAAGAAAAAAATAATTTTCATAAGATAAAAGGAAAGGAAAATTTGGAGGATTATTTTGAACGGTTTTTTTATAACTTTTGAAGGAATAGAGGGAACTGGGAAAACAACGCAAGTAAAGGCTTTACAAGAGGCACTTTCTAAAAAATATTTACCTGTTTTGACAACTCGTGAGCCAGGTGGTTCAAGCCTTGGTGATAAAATAAGAAAACTTCTTGCAGACCCTGAAAATGAGATGTCTGCACTTACAGAATTTTTGTTATTTTCATCTGCAAGAGCTGAACATGCTGATAAATTTTTGAGACCGTGGCTTGAAGAAGGATATATAATTATATCTGATCGATTTACTGATTCTTCTTTGGCATATCAATCATTTGGAAGGGGAATTCCAGAAAATTTTGTAAAAGAAGTTAATTCAACCGCAACATGGGGAATTTCTCCTAATTTGACTTTTTATCTTGATTTAACACCTGAAGAATCTGTAAAACGAGTTAAAATGAGGCTTGAAGAAAAAGAAGAAGTTCCAGAACGGCTTGAAAGAGAAAAAATAGGCTTTTTCAGAAAAGTTCGAGATGGTTATCTTGCTTTAATTGAAGATGAACCAAATAGATTTAGATATATAGATGGGACACTTCCTGCAAATGTTATACATGAAAAAATTTTGAATATAACACTTTCTGAATTGAGAAAACTCAAACAGTACAATTCATTAAATACTTTAGATTTATAAATGAAATATTAATTTGGTAATTTTAATGCCTTGTGTTAGTTTATTTAGTTTTCAAATAATAAAATAATAAATAATTTGACTATATAACAAAAGAAAAGGATATTTTTTAAAATGACGATGAAGTTAGAAGAGCTTGTGTCAGAAGATACTGGTATAAAGATAGAATTTGTAAACAATCTTATAGAACTTTTTGATGAAAATGCTACAATTCCATTCGTTTCAAGATATAGAAAAGATAAAACAGGTGGTCTTGATGAAATAGCTGTTGCTGGTGTTTATGATTCAATAGAAAAATTTAGAACACTTGCTGATAGAAAAGTTTTTATTAAGTCTGAAATAGAGAAAAAAGGCAAGCTAACAGAAGAGTTGATTTTGACTATAGATGAGTGTAAAGACCCAAAGAAACTCGAAGATATATATTTGCCATATAAAGATAAAAAGAAAACAAAAGCAGAAAAAGCTAAAGAAGCAGGTCTTGGAGACTTTGCTGTTATATTGATGGGCAGTGAAGATAAAGGGAATCCTGAAGAGCTTGCAGTTAATTACATAAATGTTGAAGCTAAATTTGATACTGTTGAAAAAGTTCTTGAAGGTGCTTTGGATATAATCACACAAGATGTCGTTGAAAAAAGCGACTTAATTGAATATTTCCTCAAAACAGCAATTAATTCAGGATTTTTGACATCTGAAGTCAAAAAAGGTTTTGATGGTTCAGATAGAAGATTTGAAGAATATTATGGATATTCAGAAAAGATATCTTCACTCATACAGCCAAGATGTTCACATAGATATTTGGCTATGAGAAGAGGAGAGGAATGCGGAGCTTTGACATTAAAGTCTGAAGTATCTGAGGAAGAGCATATATTTACATTAAAAAATAAATATATGACAGGGCAACATTTTTATAAAGATATTGTTGAAAAAGCAGTTGAAAGAGCATATAATCAATATTTAAGACCAGCTTTGGAAACAAGAATAAAACAAGAACTTTTTGAAGTTGCACAAAATGAGGCAATTTCTGTTTTTTCAAAAAATATGGAATCAATTTTGATGGCTCCACCAATTCCCCCAAGAAATGTGATTGGAATGGACCCAGGTATAAGAACAGGTATAAAAACAGCCATTCTTGACAAAGACGGAAAATATCTTGCAAATACTGTTTTGAAAATAAATACCCCATTTGAAAAAGATAGGGCATTATTAGAATTAAAAGTCTTGATAAAAAAATATAAAACAGGAGCAATAGGGGTTGGAACTGGTACAGGTTCTAAAGAGACACTTTCTTTTGCAAAACAGGCTGTAAAAGAGCTTGGCGAAGATGTGATTGTTGCCCTTGTCGATGAGACAGGTGCTTCAGTCTATTCTGCTTCAGAAGTTGCAAGAGAAGAGTTTCCAGACCTTGATTTGACTGTTAGAGGTGCAATAAGTATTGGAAGAAGATTGCAAAATCCACTTGCAGAACTTGTAAAAGTCGATCCAAGATCGGCAGGTGCTGGTCAATATCAGCATGATTTAGATCAAAAGAAATTGAAAGCAGCCCTTGAAAGAGTTATTCAAATTTGCGTAAATAATATTGGAGTTGATATAAATACAGCTTCTTACTCAATACTTGCTAAAATATCTGGTTTGGCTGAAAAAACAGCAAAAAATATAGTAAAATTTAGAGAAGAAAATGGATTTTTCAAGGACAGAGGCGAGATAAAGAAAGTAAAAGGAATTGGTCCAAAATCTTTTGAACAATGTGCAGGATTTTTGAGAATAAGAGAAGGCAAAAATCCTCTTGATTCAACAAGAGTTCACCCTGAATCTTATTCACTTGTCGTAAAAATTGCAGATGATTTGAAAGTAAAAATAGAAGATTTGATAGGAAATAAAGACATACTTTCTAAGATTGACACCAAAAAATATATTGATGACAAAACAGGAAAACATACTGTAGAATCTGTAATTGAAGATTTGAAATATCCTGCTTTAGACCCAAGAAAAGAATTTAGAAATGTCAATTTCTTAGAAGGTATTGACAAAATCGAAGATTTAAAGCCAAATATGGTAACAGAAGGGGTTGTAAAAAATATTACTAATTTTGGAGCATTTATTGATGTAGGTGTTCACCAAGATGGACTTTGTCATATTTCAAAAATGAAGGGAAAATCTTTGAGAACAGGTGATATTGTAACTGTAAAAATAATAAGTGCGGACCCATTTAAAAAGAGAATTTCTCTCGATATTTGCTAAATTTAGATACAAAAAACTGCACCTATTTTTTTAATAGGTGCAGTTTTTTTAGTACATTAAAAAATCTTGTCTTCTTTTTCTAAATGATGTTTCTTCTGAAATCCAAGATTTTCTCAAATCCTCTGCTTTTTCTCCTGATTCAAGTGCTTTTCTTGGTTCATCAGAACCAAATAGAATATCTATAGGTAATTTGTTATATTCATATTCATAAGGTGGCTGTTTCCAAGAAAATTGTTCTGACCAATTTTTAAGAATCGTCTCAAAAATCTTCAAGGTTGTAAAAACAGATTCAAAGGCATTTCTGTCTATTACATGTAACTGCCCACCAAAACAAATTTTTCCTGCATGCTTTTGGAATGAAGGTTGAAATGAGGCTTTTCTAAATACAAGTCCATCGACATTTTTTAAAGATTCTGCTAAAATTTCTGATGAAAAATACGGAGCTCCAAATAGTTCAAAAGGTCTTGTAGTTCCTCTTCCTTCTGAAATTGTTGTACCTTCAACAAGGCACATACCAGGATAGACAATGGCTGTATCGAGTGTGGGCATATTTGGAGAAGGCATAACCCAAGGCAATTTTGTATCATCGAACCACATGTTTCTCTTCCAGTTTTTCATGGTAACAACTATAAATTTACCTGAAAGTCCTTTTTCTTTGTACATCATGAAAAGAAGCTCTCCCATAGTCATTCCATGTCTTATTGGAATATTGTAGAGACCGACAAAAGATTCAAATCCAGTTTTTAAAACAGGTCCTTCAATCGACATTCCATTTATTGGATTTGGTCTGTCGAGAACAACGACTCTTATACCGAGTTGGCAACATTTTTCCAACATCAAAAGAGATGTCCAAAGGAAAGTATAATATCTTGCACCAATGTCAGGAAGGTCTATTACAACAGTATCTATTCCTTTTAGCATTTCATCTGAAGGCTGTCTTACTTCACCATAAAGGCTATAGACAGGCAATGATAATTTTTTGTCTTCATAGCCATTCCATTCGATCATATTGTCTTGCGTATGACCATCTAATCCATGTTGAGGTCCAAAAAGTGCCTTCAATGAAAAAGATTTTTCTTTTGCAAAAATATCTACAGCATGGCGGAGTTTTGAATCTACCGAAGCCTGATTTACTAAAAGACCTACATTTGCTCCTTTTAGTATATCAAAATTTTTCTCTATTAAAACATCAAGTCCTGATAAAACCATTTTTAACCTCTAAATTTTAGGAATTTTCCCTTTTCTTATTATTTAACCAAAATTTTTTAGGTTTTGAATTTTTGTTTTCTCTGCGATCATTTTTTTCATAGTGTTCGTTGTGGCTATTTTTACTGTTCCGATTGTTGTCTTTTCTCTCATAAGTTCTTTCTATATGATCGCTTTTTTCCCTATGGTTATTTTTTTCATGTCGATCGCTATCTCTTTTGTCATATTTTTCTCTGCGATCGTTTCTTTCATGTCGATTATTTTTAAAATTTCTTCTACTTAAATATGGATTTCGAGGGGTAAATCCTCTTTTTTCAAAACGATGTTCTTTTTTGGGTTCTTCGTGATTGATTTCGGTTTCAACAGTTGGTGAAGTTTCAATATCTTCTTTATCCTCTTCTTTTTCTTCGTTATCTTCTACTTTTTCATCTTCAGATATTATAATTTCTTCATTATCATCTGTATTAACTGTATCATCAATAAGGATATCTTCTTGATTTTGAATTGGAGCTTCTTCTTTTTCTTGTTCAATCTCTTCTTGAATAACTTCTTCAGGTTGTTTTATTTCTTCAGAAATTTTCTTGTTTTCTTCATTTTGATTAGACTCTGCTATATTAGAAGATGTTCCATTCCAAGTACCAGCAAATATTTCTTTTGAAAGAGCTGGAGATATTTTAATTTTGGAAACTTTTTTAACTTTTTCCTTATTTTGATTTTCAGAAGTTGAAGAAGAAAAATTTGTTTTGATCATATCTTTTGGTATCAAAATTCTAAATTTTTCCTTTTTTGTGGGGATAGGAGCTGGAGAAGGAATATTTTCTTCTTTTTCTGTTTCTTTTATTTCAACTTTATCTTCAGTATTTTTTGAGGAAGTTTCTTGCTCTATTTTATCAACTTCTGTTTTATCTTCTTTTTCGTTGACTTCAGGTTCTTCAACATCTGTTTTCTTAGTTTCTTCTTCATCTTTATCTAAGTCATCAGATGAAATAACATTTCCTATTCCAAAATTGGAGAGGAGATTTATTGCTTCTCTTGCAAGTAAATTTGCCTCTTTTACAGATGTCTCTTTTATATCAATATTACCAATCTTTTTGGTTTTTACTTCAAAATTAGGTGTGTTGTTAGCTTCTACAACATGTGCATATTCAGGTATTTTTTTGAGAGGAATTTCGATTCTCTCTTGTTCTACTGTCTCACATATTACTGAATCTTTTGATATGCACTGTTCTAAAACTTTAAGTTTACCTTTATCTGTGTTTACAAAAGAGCCTATAGGTGGATATGTTTCAAGACCTTCATGATATACATCATGTTCATGTTTTAGACAACACATAAAGCGACCACATACTCCAGAAATTCTCTCAGGATTTAATGAAAGATTTTGTTCTTTTGCCATTTTTATTGAGACTGGAACGAATTCTGGCATAAAAAGACTGCAACAGACAGGACGACCACAAAGACCGACAGCACCTAAAATTTTTGCTTCGTCTCTGACTCCAATCTGGTGGAGTTCGATTCTCTTTTTGAATATAACAGCTAATTCTTTTACAAGATTTCTGAAATCAATTCTTCCATCTGCACTGAAATAGAATATAATTTTACTGTCATCAAAAGCATATTCTACATCTACAAGTTTCATCTCTAAATTATATTCTTTTATTTTGTTTTTACATATTTTTAGTGCTCTTTTTGACATAATTCTCTTTTGATATAGAGAAATTAAATCTTCATTTGTGGCAGGTCTAACAATCTTTTTTAGTTCAGTTTCCATAGGCTCTATATTTATTTCTCGTTCTGTAAATATTATTTTGCCTATTTCAAGTCCTCTGATTGTTTCAACAACAACTCTATCGCCCTCTGATAATTTATAAATATCTGGATCAAAATAATAAACTCTACCAGATTTTCTGAATGCAACACCGACAACTTTTGCCATAATAAAAACTTCCTAAAATAAAATCTAATTATTTGATAAAATTAACGAAATTCCCCTAAAAAGATTATCTGATAAAAATGATGGATTGACATTGAAAAAAGTCTTTTTAACAGTTTCTTTTAAAAGTTCAGAGATAGCAAATAATGATGTTATTGGTATAGACATTGCCTGTTTGCGAATTTGATCGGCAAAATCTATATTCACAAAATCTTCAAATTCTCTACAGGCAGATACTGCCATTAGATCACGAAGCCAAAGAGAAATTACTGTGTTTATAACAAAAAAATCTGCTATACAAGTACATAAATTTGAAGTTTTTGCTGAAATTTCAAAAGAAGAATATTTTTCAATATTTGTTAAAATATCCAAAAAAGAAATTCTTTTTTCAAGTTTTTTAGGGTCTTTGGCATATTCCTCAGCAGTCCCAATACTGCCAAAAGAAATAGAAGAAATCAATTTAGCATCATCTTCTTCAGCCATTTTATTTTTTAATAACCAGTCAAATATTATATCTTTTGGTATATCTCTAAATTTAATTTCAGAACATCGAGAATAAATAGTTGGCAAAACAGAACTTGAATCTGATGCGGTAAGAATGAAAAGTAGATATTTGGGCGGTTCTTCAAGTATTTTTAAAATGGAATTACCTGCTTCATCTGTCATTCTTTCTGCATTTTTTACAATAAAAATTCTTTTTTTCAGCTCGTAAGGAGCAGATGTTGATTCTGATACAAGTTCTCTTATTTGATCTATTTTTAAATTTAATGTTGTTTGATCTGGCTCAACAACATGAATATCAACAGAATTTAATTGAGAAATTTTTCTACAGTGTGGACACCTTCCACAAGGTCTCGAATTTAGATCAGAGTTTTCACAATTTACAAGACAAGAAAGCCAAATTGCAGATGAAAATTTTCCAACTCCTCTAAGTCCTGTAAAAAGTAGAGAATTTGGAATTTTATCTTTGATAAGCAATTTGGAAAAAAGTTCTAAAACTTCATTCTGTCCAACAACTTCAATCATAAAAACACCTAATTTACAGAAGGCTTTAAATAGCCATTTTTACTTGAAATGCTATAATTTTCTGAAATTATGGAACAAAAAAGTGTATTTATAAATCTATCTGATTTTCCACTAAATACAGCAACATCTTTCATTTCTATTTTTTGTTCCACAGGAGGAAGAGAGACAAAAGATTTTACAAAATTTTTCTCTATTACTGTTATAGCATATTTCTCTATATCTGATATACCAGACATATTTGCAAAGGGACTCAATGACCTGTAATCATGAGGTTTTGAATCTTTTGAAAAAACAAAATTACTTTTAAAAAAATTACTTGATACCAAAAGAACTCCTAAGATATTAACAAAATTATACCAAAATATTTATTAGTATAAAATTGTTAGATTTTATTTTATACTATTATTAATAAAAATGCAAGTGAAAGAAAAAATAAAATTTTGTGAAAAATAATTGTTTTAAAAACACTTGCTATTTAATACTTATTAGTATATTATAAATATTCTACAAATATAAAAAATTTCCTTTTTTGTTATAATTTTTTTTATTAATTTTTTAATTATTTTAAAAATAAAATTATTTACCAAAAAATATATTTTATTATTTAAATAACCATAACAGTAAAAAAAAATATAAGAGGAAATAAAAAACATCCCCTTTCATTCGAAAGAGGATGTTTTTTGTTTCCTACCTTAGGGTAGGGGAGAGGTTGAGATTTTATTTAATTTCGATTTCTGAAGAGTTACTTGAGCCATAAACTTCTGGTGAATACATCAAAAATGCCTTTGCTGGGAACATAGAATATTTACCTTTGTAATTTGCTCTTACAAGATATGTAAATAGATGTTCACCTTTTGACATATTTGTTGCAAAAGATATAACTCTGTCATTGTAATATTCTTGATGGTCGAAAGTTCTCCAACCATTTTTCTTTGCCTGTTGACTTCTTATTGAAGATAGAACTTGTGCATAATATGAACTTTCTGTCTCAAATCCAGTTTTGATTACTTCAAAACCTGCAGGGACAGCATCTTCAAGCATTACAAAGTTTCTGTCATACTGAGAACTTACAGAAACGGTAACTTTATATACATTACCTTCAGTAAAATCAGATGCTTTTTTGCCATCAACTGGTTCTATTATCTTCAAAACTGAAAAACCTTTGTTAACAGAAGGCATAGTGCCTTTTGGTTGCCAAGTTAAATCAGCTGAATAGTACATATTGCCACTTGAATTTTTCTCAAATGTCAAATCTACTTTCTTTCCTACTTCATTCATAGATACTTCTGCAGATACTCCTGAAGAACCACGAGATGAAATCATTCCCTTGGCTATTTCGCTATCTCCAAGTCTTACTGAGGCTTGGAAATTGCCGTCTGATTCTCCACCTATTGCAATAGATCTGCTTACAGCAGATATTGCCAAAGCATTTTCATGGGTATTAGACCACATACCATGTGGACGCTTTGAATTCAACCAATGTAGAACTTTTTCTGATTCTGGGAAGTTCTTATAAATTTCTGTAAGAGCAGAAAATGCCAATGAAGTTGTTGATACATCTGATGAGTATGTATAAGGAATTGAGCAACTATCTGCTTCAAACCAAGCATTCTTTCCTTCTATTCTCATCTTGTTCATTATTCTGTCTTTTAGAATATCTTCATCATAGTAACCCGCACCTTTTAAGTGCATTGCTTTCAATAGCATTGCCTGTGCATTTATTCCTATGTCTTCAGATTTTTCAAAAAGAACATTTAGAGAAGCATCATCATTTGATTTTAAGAGATATAAATCGTAAAGTGCATAAGCCTTTATGAAATATTTTTCTTTGTCAGATACTCCATCTTTCCAAGATTTGTCATTCATTGCTCTCTTTGCAATTCTGCCTATATAGTTCTTACCTGAATTTATCATGTCTTTAGGAACAGATACACCCTGTCTGTCAAGTCCGCCAAGTGCATTCATCACATAGCAGGAGAGATATTCAGAAGAAGTATAAGCACCTTCCCAAAGAGCAAATCCGCCATCACTTAACTGTCTTGCCTGTGCAGATTTAATCCACTTTTGAACTTCTGCTTCATTTCTTCCTTCACCAATAAATCTGATGAAATCAGGAGCATCAGCATATGGGAATATTTTTGAAGTTATTTGTTCAAGACAATCATATTTATAGGTTTTCAAATAGTTAAATGCGTCTTTGAGTTGGTCATATCCACAAGAACCTGCAAAGACTTTAAGTCTTACGCTTTCAGGTATAACCTCACCGCTTATATCTATTTTTTCATTTACAGATGAGCCATTTGTAACTCCTGATAGGAATTCTGTTTGAATACCTGTATTTGAAGGAATTACTGGAATTACTGCTTTCAATTCATCATGTTCGCTATCTGCATCTGTTACAAAATAGAATGAAGCATTTACATTTTTAGTTGCTTTTAACTTAAAGAGTATTGGCATTTCAGAACCAGCAGGTATTGATACTGATTTTGAATCTGAAGAATCGAGAAGTTCCATATCACTTTGTGTCATCTTTGTTGTAACTTTTATATTTGATTTTGAATTATTTACAACAGAAACTCCACAGAGCATTTCATCTCCAATATGTGCAAAGAAAGGAACTGCAGATTTTACAACTATTGGTTTTGAAACTGTTACTAATTCTGATGAAACATTGGAGAAACTCTTCTCATTACATGCATCAGCCATTATTCTGAAAGATGTTAAATTGTCTGGTAAATCAAATGATATTGTGGCTTTTCCATCTGAATCAGTAATTATGGACGGATTCCAATATGCAGTATCTTTGAAATTCTTTCTCAAATTAGAGAATGCACTGTCTGAATCTGAACCGCCACCGCCATTATTTCCTTTTTCAGCATAAGAAGCAAGGTCAACAAAATTGCAGTTTGCTTCATAAGTGTTTACACATAGCTCAATATCATTGTAGAAATTATCAAAAAGATTTGGAAGTCTATAACCTGTCAAAGAAAGTACACCTTCGTCAACGACTGCGAGTGTAACTTCGCTTTTTACTGGCTTTCCAGCTGAATCTTTTACAATTAGTGTAACATTTGCCTTTTCACCTGGTTTATAATCTTTCTTGTCTGGTTTTATTTCTACAGAAAGTTTATTTGAATCTGCAACTACTTGAAGTTTTGCATATCCAACTCTAAATGAACTTTCTAAAACTTCATCTGGTGAATTATAAATTGGGAGAATAAGAGCAGATACATAAATACCAGGTATATTTCCTGATTCAACAGGAATTGTAACAACTGCATTTCCTTTGTCGATTTTTATTATCTGTCTAAATGTAACACCATTTCTCTCTATTGTAATCAATGCTTTAGCAGATTTATATGGAGATGGTATAAATATTTTTGCAGTATCTCCTGGTTTGTAAATCTTCTTGTCAGTATTTAATTTAAATGCTGAAGAATCTTCTTGTAACCAACCAAAAGAATCGCTTCCACTTACATAAAAACCTGTTTCTGCGACTGCTTCTACATTTTTCTTATCAGAAACTGTCAATTTTGCAACATAGTAACCTGAATTTTTAGGAGTGAACTTAAAGTCATATTTTGAACCGTTTGCACTTAATTCAGTAACAGGAGTATCTTTCTTTTCACAAACCCAAGATGTGCCACCATCAATAGATGTCTTTCTGACACTGTTCCACTCTCTTTTTACAATGTTGAGTTTCATTGGGCGTGAACCATAAGATTTTCCTGTTGAATCAAAACATGCTGCTTTGATATTAAATTCTTTGTCTGCAAATCCTATATATGATTCTGGTTTCAATCCTGGGAAAATTTCGGATTTGTGCCAAATTATTTTTGCAGATGAAGATATTTGAGTTTTTGAAGCCTTTGATGTTGCTTCAAAAGTGAGATTTGCATCTTGTGGAAGTTTAGAAACATCAAATTCTGCTTTTAAGGTTTTTGTTCCATTGTCATCAAGTTTATCTTCACCAGAACTAAGTCTATTTACAAAATCGTTATCTTCATATCCTAAAAGATCTCTGCTTCCAAAGCTATATTCTTCACAACCTTTTGGAACAAAATATGTTGGAGAGGCTGTCAAAACCCAATTCAATTTTCCATTTTTTAGAGGAGCACCAAAGAGCCAAGAAGTTTTTACAGAAACTTCAGCAGTTCCTTCTCCAAAAACTTCTTTTTTCTTAGCTGTAACTTCAGAAGATAAATCTGCAGCTTTGTATTCCTGTATATTGAAGTTAAAGTTTCCTATGTATAGGCGATCGTCTTTATCTTTAGGGTTATCTACTTTTTTATAAACACTGCCGAAACAATAGCCAGAAGCTACATCTTTTGAAAGTTGGATATCAAAATTTGAAGTTCCCATTTCTGATTTATTGAAATCTTTTTGGAATATTTTTTGACCTCTTGAATCATTTACTTCAACAAAGAAATTATCTTCTTCTGGGAATTTAAAGCCACTGTCTGATTTCTCTCTTATAATACCTTTTACAGATACCTTATCACCAGGTTTATATAGTTCTCTATCTGTGAAGAAAGAAGTTTTATAAGGATTATAATATCTGTATGAATCACAATTAATACCATCGATATCCCAAATTGATACATTCCAAGAATAATTGGTATTTATAAAAGCGAGATCTTTTCCTTTTGAAGCGAAAACATATAATGTCTTGTCATCAATATCTTTAATGGCTTTTTTGACATCATAGAACCAAAAACAACCATTTTCATCAGTTTTTCCTGTCCACAAAATTTTTGAATTGTAATTTCTTATTTCAATATCAACATCTTTTAATGATTCTGCTGTTATTGCATGTGTAACCCATATAAAGCCATTTTCTGGAGATACTTTTGCATGTAGAGATAAATTTGTGAATTGAACAAGAGAATTATCTGAACTGTTTATATTTTCAGGATTGTTTACATCAATAAAGAGAATGCCTGTTTTTTCTTCAGCAGAAAGATATTTGTCTAAAGGTAAAAGGAAATTGCTCTTTATGTTCTTTTTGCAGTTTGTGTCAAATGTTTCTCTTACATATTCTGGATTTTGTTCTACAAGTTTTCTGACTCTTTCAGCATTGTAATAAGAATCATTACTGTATTCTATTATGTCATCTTTACTCATTTTCTTTACAGTTGTTGTAACTTTGGGTACATTTAAAACTGTAATTGGAAATGCTGGTTTTTGTGTTGTATGTAGGACACACTCACGTCCTTGGACGGAATATGAAGGATAATAATCACCTGTTCTGAATGTTGTGGAAATATCTTTTCCTAATTTATTTCCATTTACATCAGTTAGTTCTCCCTTTAATGTCATCTTATATTCAGTATCTGCTTTTAAATGAAGATCATAAATAGAGACTGTTTTAGAAGCATATTCTGAATTTGACTCAGGAATCTTAATCTCAGGAGAAAAAGAAATATTTTTATTTAAATCTTTTTGTCTAACTGGATTTGCAAAGTTAAGAGACAAATCTGAATCAGGAGTTGGTTTTTCTGCATTCAATCCATTAAATGCAAATTCACTTTCAGTTACAAAGTTGAGTATATACTCATTTGTCATTGAAAGCTCTCCAGCTGCCAAATCCTTGATTTTAATCTTATAAGCAGTATTTTTCTGAAGAGGAGTTGAGGGGACTACTAAAAGGGTTTTTGTCATATCCCATTTTTCGTCTGGAAGGTCTGTTTTTGCAGAAGGAGATTTTACATTGAAGCTAATATTTTCTTCAGTCTTTCCTACTTTAACTAAAGTCAATTTTTTCTGTAATTCATATGATGAAATCTTTTGATTAAAAAGAAGTGCAACAGGTTTATTTACAGAAAAACACTTTGAAGAGACTACTCCAAAATTACTCATATTATTTGGATTGCTACTTTTAACTATTGGTGGAAGATATGAAAAAGTCCAAACATATTCTTGACCAAGAGTTTTTTCAGAAGCTGATTTTACATCTCCTGAAATTGTAACTTTGTATTTTGTTCCAGGTTCAAGTGGTTTTTCTGGAATAAAAGTTACGGTAGAAGTACCTATCCAACGGTATTCACCTTTAATAGAAGGTGATATTGTAAACCAAGAAGCACAATCTGCCTTGTCAGTAGAAGGTGAAAGTGGAACCATTGGAGTTGAAAAAACAACTGTTATTGCCTTGCCGTCTTCTTCTGCAACTACATTTCCATAAGGCAATGCACTTATAACAGTAGGAGCAGTTGATTCATCAGCTGAAACGGCTGGAACACTTGAAAAAAGGACTTTTTTTGCCTTAGTTCCACCAGAAGGATTATCTCCTCCCCCTCCTTTTGTGCCGAATTTACAGCCTGTCAATGAAAATGCAGTAAGCAAAATCAAGACTATTACTAAAAAATGTTTAAACAAAATTCCTCCTTATAATTTAGTTTAATATTTTTCTAATATAATAATATCAAAATAATGCAAAAAAACAAGACCTATTTTAAAAAAAAATAGGTCTTATTTTAAAATTTTATATTTGCCAAAAGCCCAAAATTTGTTTAAAATAAAATTAATAGGAACACATAAAAGATTATTGATCAACGGAGCTATAATTTTTGATATTCCAAAAATTTCAATCCACACATAAGATAAAACATTTGTCAAAATAATTCCTGTAAAACCATAAGAAGCATAAGTTTTCAAGAGAGATTTTAATATATTTCTGTTTTCTTTACCATCTGAGAACACATATTTATTATTCCAATAAAATGACCAAAGGACACTCAAAATAAAAGAAATTATATTTCCTGCATAGTAATCCCACCAAAAATTGAATGGTTTTAACAAAAATAGAACAGCTATATTTATTAAATAGCTTACTATTGTATTTGTAACTCCAACAATGCAAAATTTTATAAATTGAACTGTAGATTCAACCTTTTTTTCTTGGATTTCAATATGTAATATTTTAAATATCTTTTCTACTATATTTTTTATCATAATGTTTTTTATTTTTAAATTAAATCTTGATTATCTGTCCATAATTCACATTGAGTAATTACAGTTTGTAATGCCTCATCCATTCCATCTGGTGGATAATTGTGATTTTTCAAGATTTTTTTTACCAACATTCGCATTTTAGCTCTTGCCGATTCTCTCTTTTGCCAATCAATAGTGTAACTATTTCTAATTTTTTCCGAAAGTTCTTTTGTTATTGCTATTAACTCTTTATTTTCATAAAAATCTTTAATAGCCTGTGGCTTTGTAAGTGCATCATAAAAAGCGAGTTCATCTGCAGTAAGCCCCATTTGCTCGCCTTCTTTTTTTGCTGTGGCTATTTGTTTTGCAAGATTGAGTAATTCTTGGATGACCTCTTCATTCGTCAACATGCCGTTTAAATAACGATTCATTGTTCTTTGAATGATTTCACTAAATTTTTCAGATTTAACAACATTGTTACGACGATATACGGAGACTTGCTCAGCTATCAATTTTTTCAATAACTCAATGGCGAGATTTTTTTCTTTCATTTTTGAAATTTCTTCTAAAAATTTTGGGTCAAATAAAGAAAATTCTTCTGATACATCTGAGAAAAGATTAATTACTCCTTCACTTTTAATGCTTTGACTGAGAAGAGCATTTATTCTCTCATTAATTTCCTTTAGAGAAAATTTCTTGCCTTCCCCTTGATTTAAAATACGCATTACAAGAACTCTTACAGATTCAAAAAATGCTGTTTCAATACGCAATTTTTTTTCTGTAATTGAAGAACATAGAGAAAGGGCTTGACAAAGCATTAGTGCTTCTTTCAAAAAATCTTCACAATCTTTTTTCTTATCAACTGCAAGAATAAAATTGACTCCTCCATTAATAGTTTTAGCTCGTTCAATATTTGTTCCAGTCATAAATTTAGAGTAATCATATCCATGGAATATATCACGGCAAATAGATAACTTTTCTAAAAATTTAGGATAAGCCATTTTTGAAATATCGGTATCACCATAATTTTTATTATCACGAGAAGTATAATCTTTCATTGCCTCTTTTAATTTACGAGCAATACCGACATAATCAACTATCAAACCTCCTTCTTTATTAGCAAAAACACGATTAACTCGAGCTATTGCCTGCATGAGATTACAGCCTTGCATTGGCTTATAAACATACATAGTAGCAAGAGAAGGGACATCAAAACCTGTCAACCACATATCAACAACAATGGCAATTTTCAAAGGGCTTCCATTATCTTTAAATTTTTTGGCAAGCTCATCTCTGTTACGCTTATTTCCTACAACTGCACGCCACTCTTCAGGGTCTTTATTGCTTTCTGTCATAACTACAGCAACTTTTTCTGTCCAAGATGGTCTTAATTCCATTATCCGATAATATATTTTCATTGCAATATCACGAGAATATGCAACAATCATCGCTTTACCTGTCAATAAATTAGCTCTATGATTTTCGTAATGATCGAGTATATCATTTACAAGAGAATCTATAGTTTCTTCATTGCCGAGGATAGATTCCATCTGTCCAAGCTCTTTTTTACTTTTTTGAATGACTTCAGGGTCAGCATTATTTGCCATAATATCATATTCTGTATCAATCAAATCAAGTGTTGTTTTATCCAGTTTAAGCTTCATGACACGGCTCTCATAATAGACAGGACGAGTCGCTCCGTCTTCTACGGCTTGGGTCATATCATAGACATCAATATAATTTCCAAAAACTTCATAAGTGCTTCTATCTTTTAGTGAAATTGGAGTTCCTGTAAAACCAATATATGTTGCATTTGGCAAACTATTACGGATTATGCGAGCAATTCCAGTTTTAATTTGTCCAGTCTCTGGATCAACTTTTTCTCTCAGTCCATATTGACTGCGATGTGCTTCATCTGCCATAACAATAATATTTCTACGCTCGGAAAGAGGCTCATGTGATTCCTCAAATTTTTGCATAGTTGTAAAAATAATGCCATTTGCTTTTCTTCCATTTAATAGAGATTTTAAATGCTCTCTATTTTCGGCATGCATTGGGTCTTGACGCAAGAAATTTTTACATTTAGCAAATTGACCGAAAAGCTGATCATCTAAATCATTTCTATCTGTAAGAACAACAATAGTTGGACTATCCAATGCTTCCTGCAAAAGATGAGCATAAAATACCATTGACAGAGATTTTCCACTCCCCTGTGTGTGCCAAAAAACGCCACCTTTGCCATCTGTTTTAGTTGCATTTATAGTAGATTCAATAGCTTTATTAACTGCAAAATATTGATGATAACCAGCCAATATCTTAAATTTTCTCAATCCTTCATCAGAAAAACAGATAAAATTTTTTATGATATTTAGCAATCGTTTTTTCTCAAAAATTCCCTCAAAAAATGTATTATAATCTGCATATTGTGTGTTTTCATAACTACCATCTTTTGTTTTCCATTCCATAAATCTATCTTCGCCAGATGTAATAGTTCCAGCTTTTGTAGTTGAAAAGTCACTGATAACACAGATACAATTATAAATGAACATTGAGGGGATTTCTTGCATATAATTTCTTATCTGTAGATATGCGTCTGTAATATTTGTTTCTTCTCTTGACGGAGATTTTAGCTCTACAAGCACAATAGGTAATCCATTGAGAAATACAAGTAAATCAGGTCGTCTATTGCTGTTTTCAACAAATGTCCACTGGTTGGCAATTATGAAAGAGTTATTATCAGGATTTTTATAATCAACAAGATAAACGAGATTTGCATGTTCTTCACCTTTAAAAAGATATCTTACTTCGATTCCGTGCTGAATATAATCCATAAAAACAGCATTTTTCTGAACAAGTTCTGCATTTTCAAAATTTTTAAGTTTAAATAAAGCGTCATTTATAGCTTCCTCTGGTAATGACGGATTTAATCTCTTTAAAGCATCTTTCAGTTCTTCTTCATATGTTGGAATATTATAATCTCGTTCAACACTTGGACCGTAAATATGATTGTAGCCCATATTTTGGAATACTTCTATAATTATGTTTTCATAATCAGTTTCATTGAAACATTCTGTCATATCAAAAAACGCCTCGCATGTTGTGTAAATGTAGAGTGTTTTTTATTATATAATATCTCCAAAGATATTGCAAACATATTTTGTAGCAGGTATTTAGATAAATGAGAATTTACAAGAACAGGCACAGGCAATTTTTAAAAATTTAATAAATAATTTAGAAAATAACGGAATCATAGGTGATTATTGTTCTATAAAATCAGGATTTGCATTTAAAAATTCTTGGTGGGAAAAATCAGGTATAAAAGTAATAAAAATAGGTAGTATCAATCAAGATTATTTAAATATTAATAATTGTTCTTATGTTTCATCTGATAAAATAAATAAAATTTCTCCTATTTTTAAATTAAAAGGTGGTGATTTAGTAATTGCTTTAACTGGTGCGACTTTAGGAAAATTTGCAATCGTGCCTGAAATAAAGGAAATTGTTTTTGTAAATCAAAGAGTAGGAAAATTTTTATTAGGAGATGAACCATTAGAAAAGTTGCCATATATTTATTGTTTATTGAAACAAAATAGAATATATGATGAATTACTTAATAGAAGTAATGGGACAGCTCAATCTAATATAAGTCCTTTTGATATTATGTCAATTTCTTGTGTTATTCTTGAAGAATCTATAATAAAAAAATTTAATCTAAAAACAAAAGCAATGTTTGAATTGATTATAAATAATCAGCTTCAAAACAAACAACTTGCCGATCTTCGAGACACTTTGTTACCTCGTTTGATGTCAGGAGAACTTGATGTATCAGCTCTTAAATATAAAATTTAATAGAAAAAAAAACTCCAGCTAAGATTTTAGCTGAAGTTTTTTTAGAAAGATAATGTGTTAAAATTATGTTATGCCATTTGTGCTGAAAGTGCTTGAACATCCTTTAATGGCAAATTTAAATTATCCGCAATTTCTTCAAGACTATATATTCCTTTTTTTATCATCCTTTTAGCTGTTTCTAACAGAGTAGTCGTTGTTATTTTTTTTTCCAGTTTCTTTTCCAATCTTTCTTTCATTTTCTTTTCTTTTTCTTTAAAAAATTTATTGTATGTTTTTTGGAGTGTAGGCGATAGTTCCATAAATCCCTCCTCAGTTGTTTTTAAAAATTTTACTTTTTCAGCCAAATCGTCAAAATAAAATTCATCAGGGTTTTTACATTTAAAATCATGTATAAGTTTACCTATGTTATCGTTACCTTTATAAGCACCATTTACATAATATATATAAGAACGATCATTAAATGGCTTGTTATTATGTTCAAAAACTCTGTGAATTTTGTAAATAGGCAAACCTTCTCCAAATACATCTGTTTCAGTTATAAAAATAACAAAAGTTGTCGGAAGGTCTTTAAAATCA
>JBGUKW010000306.1:0-6222 GCA_045114665.1 Candidatus Xenobia bacterium
TATCGAGAATAAATTTATTTATAAATTTTGCTTTTATTGCTATTTTCTTATTTTTATCTTATATAGCTGTAAAAACTTGGTTCTTAAATGCAGTAAAAAAACCATTAAATCAAATCAATAATGCACAAAATAGGCTCGCAAATGGTGAATTTGATGTAAGAATGCAAACAGAACTAGCAAAAAGTGGAGAAATAATGCAGATTGCAGGCTCTTTTAATAATATGGTAATTGAATTGGAAAACTTTAAAAAAGAGCTTGAAGAAAAAAATAAAAGCCTTGAAGATATAAACATAAAATATAAAAAATTAAATGAAGAACTCGAACTTGAAGTCAGCAAAAAAACAAAAGAATTGAGAGAATTTTTTTCACTTATAACACATGATTTAAAAGTTCCACTTGCAGCTGTTCAAGGTTACACTTCCCTATTGATGCGACCAAAAACAGGTGAATTAAACGAACGACAGACAATGTTTATTAAAAATATTGCAATAGTAAATTCACATTTGACAAATCTTGTAAGAAATTTAATCGATTCATTTAAATATGAAAGTGGAAAAACTGTATATTTCTTTGAAAATTTCAAATTATCTGAACTTTCTGGAGAAATTGAGACAAATGTAAATCTTTTACTTGAAGAAAAAAATATAACATTGACATCAAATTTAAAAGAAAAAGATTTTGTTGTATATGGCGATAAAATGAAGATATTGCGAGTTATAATAAATCTTTTGAGCAATGCAATAAAAAGCAGTGACGAAAATTCAAAAATAGAGTTAATTTGCAAGGAATTAAAGGAAAAAATTTCTATTTCAATAACAGATCACGGAAAAGGAATTGAAGAAGATAAAATCAAAGAAATATTTAAAAAATTTGCACAATTTCCATATAATGATAAATCTTCTGAAGGAACTGGATTAGGGTTGTATATTGTAAAAAAAATAATCGAAGATCACAAAAGCGAAATTGAAGTAAAGAGTGATAAAAATGATGGAACTTCTTTTACATTTTATTTAAAAAAATGCCAAGAGTAAAGCAAATAGACATAAATACAGTAGGTGGATATGAGTGAAAGTGAAACAAAAATAAAAGTTATTTTGGCAGATGACCACAATTTATTTAGAAAAATGCTTTTTCATCTTTTGAGTGATGAAGACGACATAGAAGTCATAGGAGAAGCAAGCACTGGAAAAGAGGCTTTAGAACAGTGTAAAGAAAAAAATCCTGATATATTGATTCTCGATATAAATATGCCAGTTATGGATGGATTAGAAGCTATAAGACTTCTTCATACACAAAATAATAACATAAAAGTTATAATCCTTACAGCCATAGAAGATGATGATTACATATTTAAATTCATTAGAGAAGGAGCTACTGCATATCTTTTAAAAGATACTACTCCACAGGAAATGCTAAAAACGATCCGTGCTGCTTATTATGGAGAATCTTTAATTCAAGCAAAAGTGATGAAAAAGATTTTAAATGAATTTTGCAAACTATCTGAACAAAAGGGAAAAAATATTCACCCTACAACAAATTCAAAGGCTTTGGAATCACTTACAGAACGTGAAAAAGAAGTCCTTTCACTCATAGCAAAAGGAATGAACAACAAAGAAATTGCCTCATCTCTTGTAATATCTGAGGCAACTGTAAAAACACATGTTGCTAATTTGATGAGTAAATTAGAAAAAAGAGACAGAGTTGAACTCGTACTTTATGCCTTAAAATCTGGATTTTCAATATTAAGCTAAAAATAGATTATCTCTAATGCCTTATTTCTTTATCATTGCAATTAGACGCTTTATATAATTTTTCTTTGGCGAAAAAAGAACAGAGATAAAGAAAATAGTTGTTGATAACATAACTATTGTAGCACCAGAAGCAGTATTTAGATAATAAGAAAGAACAAGACCACCTATACAAGAGATAAGCCCTAAAATGACAGAAATAGTCATCATTGTTTTAAAATCTTCTGCAAATTGATATGCCGAAGCTGCAGGAGTTATAAGCAAAGCACTTGCAAGAACTATTCCTACAAGTTTCATCGAAGCAACTATCGTTAAAGAAATCAAAACCAAAAGGCAATAATACAACCAATTTACAGGAAGTCCCATAATTTCGGCAACTTCAGGATCGAAACTGACAAATTTTAACTCTTTAAAAAATAGAATAATAGCAGGAATAACCACAAGAGCCACCCCACCTATCAAATACAAATCTTCATTTGAAACGGCAAGTATACTTCCAAAAAGGTAACTCATTAAGTCGATATTATAACCTTTTAAAAGACCTATACAAAGCACACCAAATGCCATCGTCGCTGAGAAAAATATTCCAACAGCCGTATCTTCTTTTATAACTTTTTTTCTAGATATTTTGCCTATTGAAAGTGCTGTCAATACAGAAAATACAATAGCAGAGACTAGAGGATTTACATTTAATAAATAACCAAGTGCAACTCCACCAAATGAAGCGTGAGCAATACCTGCTCCAATAAAAGACATTCCCCTTAAAACTACATAAACACCAATAACAGAACATAGTACCCCAATGATTATTGAGGCTATTAATGCTCTTTGCATAAAAGCATATTCAAAAATACCCATTATTATTTATCCTTACAAACGACCATATGTGGAATTACTCCATGATTGAAAAGCACTGCATCACAGCCATACATTTCAGAAAGAACCTTTCCATTAATGGCTTTTGGAACAGAATGGAGAAATAATTTCTTATTTATACAAGCAACTGCATCAACATAATTGGCAATTACACCTACATCATGTGATACAATTATTATAGTCATATTTTCTTTTTTTAATACTTTTAATAATTCATAAAAATTTGAAGAATGGAGCTGATCAACTCCATTTGTTGGTTCATCTAAAAACAAAAGTTCTGGATTTGCAGCCAAAGCCCTTGCTATAAAAACACGCTGAACCTGACCACCAGAAAGTTTAGAAAGTGGCTTATCAGCTATAGAAGTAATATCTACTTGTTCCATAACTTCATCAACTATTTTATAATCTTCTTTGGAAGGTTTAGCAAAAAGACCTATTTGTGGATACCTTCCCATCATAACTGCTTCTTTTGCCCTTATTGGAAAAGTCATATCAACAGAGCGAATCTGTGGAACATAGGCAATCCTATTTCTATCTTTCCCCAAATGGTCAGGAGATTTTCCGAAAACAGAAATTTTACCAGATGAAGGCTTAATAATTCCCAAAATAGTTCTCAAAAGTGTAGTTTTTCCAGCACCATTTGGACCAATAAGAGCAGTTACACAGCCATAAGGAATGGACATATTTATATCTTCAAGAACCATTCTATCATTTAGATATACGACAACATTTTCAAGCTCTATTATATTTTTATCTTTATCTTCTTTTTTATCTTTGTTTGACATAATTCTTAATTTATCTTTTTATAGTACAGTTTTTAATAATTCGATTGAATTTTCTTCCTTTGGATCATTAGTTCCTAGAACTCCACTAATAAAATTTTTTTTCAAATCCTCTACCCTTTCTATTTCTTTTTCTGCTATTTCTTTAACCTGTTTATTTTTTGACAAAATTGAATCGAAGATTTTTATGATTTCTTTCTGTTCTTCAAATGGCGAAAGATAAAAATCAAGGGAACATCTCAATAGAAACTTATCCCTTTTACTATCATTTTTTTTCAACGCTTTAATTTATCTTTCCATTATTAAAAGGCACAACTGACTGATTTATCTGTATAGAATATCTATTTTTCTTAACTGAGTCATCTTCATGCTTTTCCACTTTTTTATGTTTCTTAGATTTGTCATACTCTTTAATAAGTTTCTTTTTAGCAACTTCATCAATAACACGAGAAGACTTTTCAACCTCTCTAAATGCAACAATAAAATAACTTATAGTTCCACTTGGAATCTCATCATCATTTGATTTTTCTAAATTCTTGGAATCATTAAAAGAAACATTAAAATCTGCAATATTATCAGCAACGATGGATGAAGTTTTTTGATTTGTATCTTCAAGAGATAAAGGTTTCATAAAAGATTTTACATCAAGTCGTGTCATATATTTTTTTTCATTATCTTTATCAATAGGAATAAGTACTTTAACAAGACTTTTTGGCAATAAATGTAAATCTTTTGAATCTTTAAAGTCAGGTGATTTCATTGGAGATAAATAATATAATACAAAAAATTTGGAATCATTTAATTCTATTTCACCTTTTGAACTTCCAAAAAAATCAATATACAAATTATCTGAAAATTGACTTTTTAAATTAGAAAAAAAAAGTTTAAAAGACATCCAAGAGTAGATTTCTCCATCATCTGAAAGGTACTTACCACTATTAAAAGAAGTTATGTCTGTATTTGAAAGATTTGAATTTATATCAGATACAGCCTTTCTTATATTTTGTTCCATTACATATTTTTCTTCAGCAGTTTTCCAAGAGACTGATCCTATATGCAATACAACAAAAATACTTACAGCCATAAAGCAAAAAACTGCACAAGAAATAAGAAGCTCTATCAAAGAACTACCTATTTTTTTATTTTTTTTATTTGAAATAAACATAATTTAAAATTTTTCTTGTTTGGGATAAAAAATAATTTTTGACAACTTAGTACTTGCATTTAGATAATTTTTATCTTTCATAAATGAATTATATAACCCATCTGTTGTCAGATCTGATGTTTCAAAAGATTTTTGTTCATTATTTTTTGAATTACTAAATTGTTTTCTATTATTATCAAAAGTTTTTTCATACCACCAAAAAACAGTTACATCAACTTTCTTAACAGGATCTGGAGTATGTGAAATAGGAGAAGATACATCTATTATATAAAAATATTGAACAGAATTAATATTCATATTTCCAAAAATAGACAAATCATCTAATGCTTTTCCCTCATTTTCAGAAAGAAAATCTTCCATTATCTTCATTCCTGCAGATGTTCCAACCGTTATATTAGCAGATGTTTCAGAAGATTTTATAAGTCTTCCATAAATGCCTATTACGAAAACAAGAGATGAAGACAAAATAAAAATCCCAACCATCAATTCAATTAAACTAAATCCTCTTTTTTTATTTCTCCACATTTTTTTTATTTCTTTATCATTTATTATTTTTGCTTTACTATTTTGTTTCTTTTTTCAACTCTATACTATTGCTATTTTGACTCTTTTTATACAAAGAATATAAAAAATTAGCAATAGGCTTATTCCAAAAACGCTCAAACATTATTAGATCTTCTTTTCCTCGTATATTATCACCTATCAATTTTGTAGTTTCCGAAGATTCATGAATTCTATGTGTCATCAATATTTTAGGAATATAAACAAAACTACCTTTTATTTTAGAAGCCCTTTCCCAATAATCCCAATCTAAATTACATTTAAAAGAATTATCAAAAATCAAATCAGAAAGTTTATTTTTATTATAACAGACAGAAGGACAACAAATAGGACTTCCAAAAGAAAGAATAAATCTTCTAAGAAAAACAAAATTATTAAAAAATGGAATTAAAAATGGAGAAAGCATAAATCTTTTTATTGAAAGATTTAAACTCGAATAAATAAATTTATCATTTTTTAATTCTCTATAATCTGTAAATGCAATTATTGTTTCAGAGTTGACAGAAGAATATATATTTTCAGCATATTTAGGATAAAAAAAATCATCTTGATGACAAAGAGTTACAAAATCAGCATCTGCAAAATTCATTGCAAAATTCCAATCTGTAGCAATACCTGGTTTTGAATTGGTAACAAAAATAGGTATTGAATACTTTTCACAAATAGATGAAATATATCTATTGGGTGTTGATGTTGATACTATTATATCTGTTTTTTTAGTTTGTGCTACAAGAGATTTTATAGACTCCTCTAAAAAAGGAGATTCTTCATAAGCACAAACAGCAAAAATATGTTTAAAATTATTCTTCTTCATCATTTTTAGACTCTTTTATAAGAGAATTTTCTTTTTGCTTAGCTTCTTTTGCCTCAGCAATAACTTTTTTAGTAATATCTTCAAGAACTTTTTGATTAAGTGAAGTCATTTGAGAAAGTTTCTTTATTTTATTCTTCAAATTAGTAATTATAACAGTCAATATAAAAACTGTAACAAGCAGAAAAACAATAGAAAAGAAGAAAATAACATTTATCGGTTTTGAAATATGCAAAAAACTTGCGATATTATATGAAATTTTTGGATAGAAAGAAAATA
>JBGUKW010000307.1:0-4774 GCA_045114665.1 Candidatus Xenobia bacterium
CTTCTATGGTTTGCTGTGCTTCTTTAAACATATCTTTTTTATAGAGAAGGACTCCCTTCATGAAAGATATAATAGGTTCTGTAAAAAGTTTGGACATCTTGTCAACAATCTTTTCACAGTTTTCATAATCTCCACAATTAAAGTAAAGAACTGCACTATTTAGGAGTAAAATATATGACTCTGGATATTTTTCCAAAACCATATTTATCTCTTTTATGGCTTCATCATATTTGTGCTCTCTCATACTGACTATAGCAGAAAGTACATGTAATTCAGGCGATTTTTTATCTTCTGACAATTCAGATATATATTTTTTGAAACCTTTAATATCTGAAAGTTTTACATATACTTCAGCCTTTTTACATACAGCTGCAAGAGAATTTGGATATTTTGCCAAAACTTCATCTATTGTAGTAAATGCCTTTTTGTAATTTTTCCTCTTCAAATAGACATTTGTCATCAAATATTTAGAAATTGACTCAGCTTTTGGATTTGTCATTGATTGTTCATAATTTGTTGTTGCATCTATAGCAACACCTTGAACATCAAAAATAGTACCCAATCCCAAAGAAGCAACAGTTTTATATTGTTCTAATTTGCTTACTTCTTTGAAATTATCTGCAGCAACAGATATTCTGCCAATACAAATATTCAAAATACCAGAATAAATCAAATGAATAGGATTTTCCTTTGGAATAAACCAATCTTTTTCATAAGTATTAAGAATTTCAGAAGCCAAAAGCTGAACTCCATAAAAATCACTCTTTGTATATAAATATGAAAGATATGACATCCAAGGTCTTGGATCATAAGGGAAACAACCAATCCATTTACGGAAATAAGTATTCCTCTCTGTTTCTGAAATATTCGAAGTATATACAAGAGACTTGTAATAACCTGCAGAAGAAGGGAAATATTCAAGGAATTTTTTATAACATTTATCTCCTCTTTCCTTGGCTCCAAATGTAGTTTGAAGTTTACCAACATAATACCAACATACAGCAAGAGAAGGATCTAACTTTAATGCATCTGCAAGGTACTTAAAAGCAGATTGATAATCTTTTTCTGCTATACTCC
This sequence comes from Candidatus Xenobia bacterium, assembly GCA_045114665.1. Classification (GTDB taxonomy): domain Bacteria; phylum Vulcanimicrobiota; class CADAWZ01; order CADAWZ01; family CADAWZ01; genus CADAWZ01. The sequence goes on from JBGUKW010000307.1 coordinate 1,078, forward strand.
AAAAACCTCTTACCATCATATCTTCGCCTGTCATATTTGGAACATCAGGCATTTTCATCTTTCCACCAGTGCCAAAATTGCCCATTCTCAAAAAAGCATCATATTCTAATTTAACTTTTTGACGAAGTGTTTCAGCTTCTGGAAGTGATGATGCTATAGGTTCAAGAAGAGTTAAAGCATCATGTAATTTTCCAGATATTCTATATATACAAGCCAAAAGATATGTATATATAGGATCTTTATTGACTGTCAAAATAGAAGTCAAAAAGTAAGTAACATCTCTTATATCACAAAAAACACCGAGAAGGAAACCTATTCCATTACGCATATCTTTCATTTTGACAGATTTACAGGCTCTTATCTCTGCCATAAGAGAATCTCTAAGTGTTTTTATACTTCTACAGCTTTTAAGAGTAAATGTCAAATCAAAATCATTATTTTTTTCAATATGTTGTAAACATAAATCTTCACATTCGGAAAAATATTTTAAATTATGTAATAAATATGCTTCTATTTTAATATCCTCATTTGAAGCATATTTTGAGGGCTGTCTGCGAACTGCTGCTAATGCGTCTTCCCATCTTTTAATAGACATAAAGCCATTTACTTCTTTAACTGCACTATCAATCATAAATATTAAATCCTCTGTCCTTAATAATTAATTGGTATAAAATAACTTTTGATATCCTAAGGTAGGAGAAATTTAAAACCAAATAAATATTTTTTCACTTATATTTTATTTTATATATTTTATTTTTAAATCCTTCTTATATTTTATTTTAACAAAAAAAAATAATAAACAAAAATAAAATACAATTAAATATTTTTTTTGGGGGAAAATTAATTTTAATTGTAAAATTTATAATTAAAATTAAAAGAAAGAAAAAAAATATGGATAAAAATAATAAAGACATAATAACGATAATATTAATGTTCACATTTTTTATTTTAATTATGATTTATTCAATAGATAATCCAAAGACATTGAAAAGAATAGGCGATTATTATATTGGAAATCAAAATTATGAAACTGCTGAAAAATATTATAAAAGAGCAAGTAATAAAGGTGATTTAGAAGCAAGTTTTAACTATTCTTGCCTAATAGCTGATAAAAATCCAGAAGAAGCTATGAAATTTGCAATAATAGCAGCAGATGGTGGTTTAGCAAAAGCTATGTATAATGCAGGTACTTTTTTCCTAAAGAAAAATCCACCTGATTTAGAAAATGCTGAAAAATATCTTAAATTAGCTTTAAAAAATGATGTAAAAAAAGCATATACAAATTTAGGTATATGTTATCAATTCAGAAAAGAAAAAGAGAAAGACAAAAAGAAAAAAGCAGAATACGAAAATAAATCTTATGAATATTTCAAAAAAGGTGCTGAAAACAATGACGATCTTTCAATGTTATATTTGAGTTACTACTATTCAGATAAAAATAATTTTAAAGAGTCTTATAATTTAATAGACAAGTCTGCAGAAAAAGGGAATATAATTGCATTAAAGTTAAAGGGATTATATTTAATAGAGGGAAAGGGAGTAGAAAAAAACTCAGAGGAAGGTTATAAATATTTGGAAAAATCAGCTGAAAAAGGCGATAAATCAGCAATGTTATTGGCTGGTCTTTATAAAGCAAAAAACAAAAAAACAGACGAAGATATTAAAATAGCTAAAAAATGGTTGGAAAAAGCTAAAAAAATAAAAATAGAAACAAAAGAAAAAGAAGAAAATCAAAAATTGATAAAAGAACTCGAGGAACTTGTGAAAAAACATGAAAAATAAAGAGATATTGAACATTGGCAAGCTATCTAAAACAATGTGTGGAGCAATGAAACAAAATTTTCCTGTTTTTACAAGACATTGTTCAGACACATTACTTCCTTCAAGAAATGAAATTTTTAAAATCACGGAAATGCTGAGAAGTGTATTATTCCCTGGTTTTTTTGGTGAAGAATCGTCTTCAACAGGAATACTTCCATTTAACACAGCATCGATCCTTGACAAAATATATAGAAATATATCAAAACAGATACAAACTGGATTCTGTTTCACCTGTAATGAAAAACAAGAAAAATGTTGTAATTTTAAAAATTGTGAAGAAAGAGCAGATGAAATAGCAACAAATTTTTTAAAAATGCTTCCTTCAATTCAGGAGCTTTTAATAGAAGATTCAAAATCTGCTTATGAAAATGATCCTGCTGCAACAAGTATAGAAGAATGTATATTTTCATATCCTGGTATTTTAGCAATCACAAATTACAGAATAGCTCATGCATTATATCATTTTCAAGTTCCAATAATTCCAAGAATAATAACAGAACAGGCACATGCAAAAACAGGAATAGATATACATCCTGGTGCGGAAATAGGAAGAAAATTTTTTATAGACCATGGAACAGGTGTTGTAATTGGTGGAACTTGTATCATAGGAAATAATTGTAAATTATATCAAGGTGTAACACTTGGAGCAAAAAGTTTTTCAAAAGATGAAGCTGGGAAGATAATCAAGGGAATACCACGACATCCAATTTTAGAAGATAATGTTACTATTTATTCACAAACAAGTATATTGGGGAGAATAACAATAGGAAAAGGTTCTGTGATTGGTGGAAATCTTTGGATAACAAAAAATATACCTGCAGAAAGTACCGTTACATTAAAAAATTTTGAAAATGATTAAAATATAACTTTAAAATTATATTTTACCATTTTCAAAATTTTTAAAATACGGAGAAACTCATGAAAGAAAGAATAATCATAATTTTTTTGTTATCTTTTATTATAATGATAACAACAGTTTTGACTTCCTGTGCGAAAAATTGTACTGACCAAAGACAAACAGAAGCAAAGAACAAAGATAAAATAAAAACTATGAGAAAAAATGAGACAAAAGATAAGATAAAAAAAAACGAAATAAAATTTTCAGGTGAAAATGCCTACAATCACTGCAAAAATATAGTTGATTTAAGTCCGAGGGTTTCAGGAACAGAATCCCATAAAAAAGTGAGAATTTATATAAAGAACGAGATAGAAAGCAATAATTTAAAAGTTATTGAAGATATATTTACTGCAAAAACCCCCATTGGTGATATTGAAATGGAGAACATATCAACAATAATAAAAGGTAGTGAAGGAAATGAAAATAAAATAATTTTAACTGCACATTATGAATCAAAGTATTTTAAAAACGAAAAATTTTTAGGTGCAAATGACAATGCTTCTGGAGTTGCTGTATTACTGGAACTTTTAAAAAGCATAAAAGAAAAAAAATATAAATATGATATTGAATTTTTATTTCTCGACGGAGAAGAGGCATTTGCTAATTGGTCAGAAATAGACAGCCTTTATGGAAGTACAAGATATGTATCACAAATTGAGAATCCAGAAAAAATAAAAGCTGTAATTCTTCTTGATATGGTAGGAGAAAAAAATATCAAAATAGATTTTGATATGAACTCATCACCTGATCTTACAGATATTTTGATAAAATCAGCACTTGAACTAAATTTGTCATCTTGTCTTTCAAAAAGATTTATATGTATAGAAGATGATCATGTGCCCTTTATATTAAGAGACATTCCTGCAATAGATATAATTGATTTTGAATATGATGACTGGCACACAAAAAAAGATGATATGGAAAATATATCTTCAAAAAGTCTCAAAAATGTGGGATTAATAACAATAAAAATGCTCG
>JBGUKW010000308.1:0-9476 GCA_045114665.1 Candidatus Xenobia bacterium
CTCCATTTAATTTTAATGCTTGGCTTGTTTTAGGAATTGTAGCTTTGAAGCAAAACAATAATGATTTGGCAAGATTGGCTTTTGAAAAATCTGTTCTATTTTCAGATGCAAAGCCTGTTTATAGATTAAATCTTGCTATATTCTATGCTTCACAAGAAATTTATGACAAAGCTCTTGAATTTGCAAAAATTTCTCCAAGGGATGATTCATGGTATTCTCTTTTCTGTGCTTGGCTATATGTAATGCTTGAAAAGAATGATGATGCTGAGAAAATTATTGATGATCTTATCAAAAGTAAGCAATTAGTAACAGAAGCATATAATTTGAGAGCCTATATGCTATTTAGATCAGGAAAAATGGAAGATGCTTTGAGAGTTCTTGAAAGAGCTACACAAGGAAGTTCAACAGATCTTATAAATTATAATAAAGCATTCTTGAATCTTCATTTAAACAATTATGATGAAGCTGAGAAAATTATTGATGATATTGTTAAAAATAGTCCTGATTACTATAAAGCTTGGCTTGCACAGGCAATTCTTTCCTTCATCAAACATGATGAATCAGCAGCTGTTGAGGCTTTAAATGGAGCTAAAAAATTGAAACATGCAGGATTTAAATCTTGGTTGAAAAAAGCTTCAGCTGCCTCTAATTCTTCAGATTCTGAAGATTCTTTAAATGCTCTTTTGGATTGTGTTACTTATGCAACTGATATAGACTTGAAATTTTATATTCCAGAGATGTTTTCTTTGTCTTATAATGATACAGTTGGATTTTTTGCATTTGATAGACTTGATGCAGTATTTATGCAAAAAAATATGTGATTTTGATTGTAAAAATATAAAAGTCTTCGGAGGTTTTCCGATGGATTTCGCAATTATTAATTGAGAGTGAAAAGTAGGATAGGGAGCCTCTAAAGGTTTCCTATTTTTTGTTTGTTTTCTTAGATTTGAGGTGATGGAATGAAGATTAATGTTCCAAGAGGTACTTGTGATGTACTTCCTGTTGATTCATATAAATGGAATTATATAGAAAATATAGCAAGGGAAATTGCAAATAGATTTGGATTTCGTGAAATAAGAACTCCTGTTTTTGAACATACAGAGCTTTTCATTAGAGGTATTGGTAATTCAACAGATATTGTCAGAAAAGAAATGTACACTTTTGATGATAAAAAGGGTAGAAGTATGACTTTAAGACCTGAAGGTACTGCTACTGTAATGCGTTCTGTTTTGGAAAATAATTTGTATTTATCAGTTCCTACAAAATTGTTTTATATTGGTCCATTTTTTAGATATGAGAGACCACAAGAGGGGAGATATCGTCAATTTCATCAATTTGGACTAGAAGCAATAGGCATTGATTCTCCTGCTATTGATGCAGAAATAATACATTCTGCTTGCACATTTTTTGAAACGCTTGGCTTAAAAGAAATTGTAGTGCAGTTAAATTCTTTAGGTTGTTCTGAATGTCGTCCAAAATATAGAGAAGCTCTTGTTGGATTTTTTGAAAGTCATAGGGAAGAACTTTGTTCTGATTGCAAAGAGCGTTTGAGTATAAATCCACTTAGAGTTATTGATTGTAAAAATCCAAATTGTAAACAGATTGCATTAAATGCTCCTGTAATGATTGATTTTCTCTGTGATGAATGTAAAGCACATTTTGAAAAATTACAAAAATTGCTTTCTGTTTATGCTGTTGATTTTAAAGTAAATCCAAGAATAGTTAGAGGTCTTGATTATTACACAAGGACTGTTTTTGAAATAGTATCTAATCAGTTAGGGGCTCAAGATGCCATTTGTGGAGGCGGAAGATATAATGGACTTGCTGAAGAAATTGGTGGTAAAAATCTTCCAGCCGTTGGTTTTGCTGCAGGTATAGAGAGAACAATATCACTTATGACAAAGTGCGGTTGCTCTTTTGGAAAAGAACCAACTCCAAAAGTTATTGTTATTCCTTTAGATGATTCATGTGAAGAGTATTCAGCTTCTATTTTGGGAAAATTGAGAAGTGCTAAAATTAGTTCTGATATGATTTATGCCAAAAAGAATTTGAAAAAGATATTTAAAGAACTTTCTTCATCTGAAACTGAATATGCCTATGTTATAGGAACAGATGAGATGTCTGAAAATAAAATATCGGTTAAATTACTTAGAGAAAAAAATCAGGTAGATATTCCTGTTAGTGATGCAGTAAATTTTGTCAGTGTCAGAGGTAATTGTTAAATGATAGCCAAGTGGCTTAAGAGTTGTTTTTTAAATTTAAGCGAATCATATATGGTTATAGATGATATGTTTCGCAGAAGAAGTGTTAGTAAAAAAAGTCCGTTTTTGACAGACGGAGAGTTTTACTCATGCTTTAATTATGACAATGAAAATTTAAAAGATTTGAAAGAGGCTTATAGAGAGAGAGATTTTGATGCTGCAGCAGAAGAGTTGATAAGATATTTTACTACATTAAAAAAGTATGTTTTTGCATTTAATGATTCCTCATTGATTTCTAAGATAAAGAAAACTTTTTCACAAAAAAGATTGATAAAGAATGCTGAGTTAATATGTAAACACAATATAATAATGCCTACTGGGCACAGTGCTGATTTTGGAACTTTTATAAATTGGTTTTCTGATTTTAATGGAAAAAATTGGATGTATTCGCATGTGTCTGAATTTTCAAAAAAAGTTCAAGATAAGATTTTATTAAAGCAGTTTAATATGCCTGCTTTGCCAGTGTCTATTGAATTTAATAAGCATTATCATTTGATGGATCTTGCGAGAGCTTTTTTAATTACATCAAATGAACGTTATACACAAGAATTTATACTTGAATTGGAAGAATGGGTTCAGAGAAATCCTATTCATTATGGTATTTCTTGGATAGACCCAATGGCTGTGTCTCAAAGAATGATTGCTTGGATGATCTCTATTTTTATGTTTGTAGGGAATTCTTCTTATTTACAGGGGGAACATCTTGAGACAATTCTCAAAAATATATTGCTTCATGGGGCATATTTGTCACAGATACTTACAGACAAAACGCAAAGACCTTCAAGATATGTAGCTGCTTCTTCTGCATTATATATTTTTTCTTGTCTATTTCCAGAATTTGACTGTGCTGATAGGTGGAAAAGTAAAGCACTTCGCATGTTGGAAAATGAGTCAACACTTCAATTTCTTGCTGATGGTGTCTATAGAGAAAGATCACTTGGAATGCAGATTCTTTTAACAGAATTTTTAATGCTTCCACTTATATTGGACAAGATTTCCAATATACAATCTTCCCCTGCTATTTTGTCTGTTGTAGAGCGTTCTCTTGAATTTTTGATTTATACTTTAAGTCCTTCCAAGACACCTGTGAATTTTGGTGATACTCCTGCAACAAATGTTTGGAATCTATCATCAACTTCACAAGATAATTTTAAAAATTTGCTTTGTATTGGGGCTTATCTCTTCAATAGGGGAGATATGAAATTTGCAGCAGGTGAAGTAACAGAAGATTTTATTTGGTTTTTTGGACAATCAGGAGAAGAGGCTTATAAAAATATAATTTCTAAAGAACCTGAAAAGACTTCAAGAGTATTTATTGATGGGGGATATTTTTCCTTTAGGGATTCTTGGACTGCTGATTCAACATATTGTCTTTTTTATGGAAACCCTAAAAAGCCAAGTCCTGCACCAGATAGAGGTATTAATTTATTAACTCCTCACAAAGATTTTTTGAGTTTTGCACTTTATGTCAGGGGTGAGCCTTTTATAATTGAAACAGGTTCATATAAAGGAGCAAGACAGTTTGGATCGGATGATATTTATTCTTATTTTAATAAAACAACTGCACATAATTCAGTTTTAGTTGACGGAAAAGAACAATCACTTGCAAAAAATATAAAAGGTCCTCGTAAATACATGCATCTTTTAAAGACAAGATGGCTTTTTTCTGAAGATTTTGACTATGTGATGTCTGGACATGCAGGTTTTGATGATGTCAAAAATTCTGTTATCCACAGAAGAGAGATATTGTATTTAAAAAATAAAAAGTGGTTTATTATAAGAGATACTATTGAAGGCTCAGATGTTTTAAATGTAACAAATATATATAATCTATCTCCTGAGCTTGATATAAGTTTGCGTGGTGATTATGGTTGTCTTATACATGCAAAACGAGAATACATAAGATTAAATATGTATTATCCAGGTGCTTTTGAATGCAAACAGAGTAGAGGTAAAATAGAACCTGCTTTGTCAGGTTGGTATTCAAAATCATTTAACAGAGTTGATCCTTGTTACAAAATAGAATATTCGAGTAAAATGCAGTTGCCTTGCCAAATTTATACTTGGATAAGTTGGGCAAGAGGCGAATTTAGAATTCCTCCAAAATCCGATTTGGAAGAAGCATTTGATATGGTTGCAAGTTCAAAGGGTATTATGGAAGATGAATTACAATTTGAAACACCTGAAAAATAGCCTCTATTCAGAAGAAACTTTTAATAGAGTTTCTTCTGTTATTGAATATGTATCCAAATTAGAGAGAGAAAATAGAATAATAGTCATTGCAATTGATGGACGATGTGCTTCAGGAAAGACTACTATTTCTAGTTTTCTCTCTTTTGTTTTTGGAGAAGATATTAAGTCTGTTGTTCATATGGACGATTTTTTTCTTCCAAAAGAGTTGAGAACACTTGGAAGATTGAAAACAGCTGGTGGAAATGTACATTCTGAGCGGTTTTTAGAAGAAGTTATTCCTTTTTTGCGAGATAGTTCTTTTAGATACAGAAAATTTGATTGTTCCATTTTAGATTATTCAGATTTTGTTGAGATAAAAAATAAATCTGTTCGAATTGTCGAAGGTTCTTATTCAGCACACCCTATTTTTGGCAGATATGCAGATATTACTATTTTTTCAGATATATCTTTTGAGGAGCAGAAAAGTAGAATTTTGAAAAGAAATGGGGAAGAGAAATTAAGAATATTTTTGGAAAAATGGATTCCAATGGAAGAGAAATATTTTAAGGTTTTTGATATAAAAAATAAGGCGAATTTTGTCGTTTGAATTTTTGAGTAACAGATTAAAAGGATATAAAAATAAAAAGGAATAAAAGAAAGAAAAAGTAAATATACTCTATATAAAAATTATCCTTGTAAAAAGGTAGAAAGAATGTGGTTAAAATATGGGTGGTTTAAAAATAGTTTTTGTAGCTTCTGAAATGTCGCCATTTGCCAAAACAGGTGGATTGGCAGATGTTGTTGGAAGTTTACCAGTAAGTCTTTCAAAATTAGGACATCAAGTTTCTGTTATTATGCCAAAATATAGTTCCATAAAAGCAAATATGGAATTGTTCCATTCACCAATGGGAGTATGGATGGGAGATAGACAAGAGTGGTGTGGAGTTTATAAGACAGAATATAACGGAATACCTGTCTATTTTATTGAACATAACATATTTTTTGACAGAGATGGATTATATCATGATAAAAATATGAATGACTATGAAGATAACCCCAGAAGATTCGCATTTTTATCAAGGGCTGCAATGCAGTTGTGTATAGACAAGGGATATTCACCAGATATATTTCATGTAAATGATTGGCAGACAGCACTTTTGCCTGCATATTTAAAAAATTGGAATTTACAAGGTACTTCAATTCAAAATTCAAAATCTGTTTTGACGATTCACAATATGGCATATCAGGGAAATTATCCAAAGAGCAATGTTGAATATTTGGGCATTGGTTGGGGTAATTTTACCTATGAAAAGTTTGAAGAAAATGATAGAATAAATATGTTAAAAGGTGGAATATTCTATTCCGATTTTGTAAATACGGTAAGTCCAACTTATGCTTATGAAGTAACAAATGGAAATGGTTATGGTTTGGATATATCATTAAGGAATAAAGGTGAATATTTTTCAGGAATAATCAATGGAGCTGATTACAATATTTGGAATCCTGAAATAGATAGATACATAAAAGATAACTACTCAAAAGAAGATATGAGTGGTAAATGGAAATGTAAGGGAAAATTACAAGATATATTTGCTCTTGAATCAAATTATACAGTACCAATTTTTGGAGCTGTAGGAAGATTTACTTCACAAAAAGGCTATAATTTGATAGCATCTATTGCTGAAAGATTGATTAATGAGACATCTATTCAGATAGCAATAATTGGAACAGGTGACAAAGACCTCGAGGGATTCTTTAGTTATATGGCTCAAAAATATCCAGGTAGATTTGGCTGTCGTATTGAATTTAATGAAAAAACGGCACATCTTCTCGAAGCAGGTTCTGACTTCTTCTTAATGCCAAGTTTGTTTGAACCCTGTGGTTTGAATCAAATTTATTCATTAAAATATGGGACACTGCCAATTGTCAGAAATACAGGTGGTTTGAGAGATACAGTTATCAACTGTAACGAATTTGAAAATTATGGTACAGGCTTTATCTTTAATGATTTCACTCCAGAGGCACTAAGAAATACAATTTTATGGGCATATAAGATATATCATACAAGACCTGATTTAATGGGTAAGATGAGATATGATGCAATGTGTCAGGATTTCAGTTGGATAAGAAGTGCTAAGGAATACGAAAAGATATATAGAAAAATATTATAGTGAAAAATTCACTCCTAAATATATGTTTAGGAGTGAATTTTTTTTGGCGAATCAATGGTAAAATATAAATGCTTAAAAATTTAAAGATTTGAAGAAAATCTTCGATATGGTGTTAGACAATCATCATATCTGAAGAGATAAATGAACTTGTTCAAATTGACATACTCCCCATAAATTTTTGAAGTGAACCTAAAATTTAGGGGCATTACGGTGCTTTTCGGTAAAAAAAAGTACATTGCAGAAGCAAATCCAGAGTTAATTCCTGAAATGAAAGATGATGATGATTTAGAAGATGAAGAATTATAATAGATTAATTTTTGTGAAAACAAATAAGCAAGTTGATAAAACAAAAAAATTCAGTTGATATTTTTAAAAGTACACTTTTTAGAAAAAGGAAAGAGCTGATCATTTAGAGGTCAGCTCTTTTACGCATATACTGCTTAATTATGGGATGTGTACATCCTAATGGAACATTAATTCACTTTCTTTCCGCCAAAATACACTTCTGTAGGCTTGTTGTAGCTGAATCCCTCGTGCTCCGCTGTGAGCAAGTCATTGTCGAACACTAAAAAGTCTGCATCCTTGCCAATCTCGATGGAACCCTTGGAACCCTCGATGCCAAGTTGCTTTGCACCATTGATGGTATAACCCAAGATCATCTCCTCAACGCTCATTTTTTCATTGAGAGGAGGAAATACAGCAACGGTTCTGCTGTATTCTGGGACTCTGGTTTTATCAGTTCTCATTCTGGTCATTCCGACCTCCATGCCGAGGAATGGACTCCAGTTCATAAAATCAACATAGGCGACATTATCGCTGGACCAAGTTACAAGTGCACCACTGTCCCAAATTGTTTTACAACGGAACATCTTTGAGGCACGTTCCATACCGAGCAAAGGACTCAGTAACTTGGGGTCTCCAGCATGCCACCAAGGCGTGAAATTTGCGATTACGCCAAGTTTTGCAAAACGATCCATATCCGCATCGTCCTGAATCTCTAAATGTGCACAGGTAACACGAACACGGAAACTGTCTCCCAACTCTTTTTTAGCCAACTCAACAGCATCTAAGACAATGCGAGATGCACGCTCACCAACGGTATGTGCATGAAAATCCATTCCCATATCATTGAGTTGCTTTAAAACCTCCGCAAGCCCCTCTGCATCAAAGGTAGTGAAGCCTGTCTCATGAGTATCCTCATAAGGCGTGACCATTGCCGCAGTGTGGATTTTCTGGGTGCCATCCATAAATATCTTCAGGGTGTGAACCTTTAGGTGTTCCGTGTTGTACTCACGGTTGAAACGCTTTAGCTCCTTCAAAGCCTGCTGAGTTTTGCTCGGATTCGTGAGCATATAGGAACCATCGATATAGACTGGTAGCCTGCCCTCCTGATCCATCTTGCGTAGCTGTTGGTATATGCGTTCATGGATTTTTTCATGTTCTGGAAAGCCAGCGTCAAAGAGTACGCTCACACCAGTGTGTACACAGTAATCTATTAATCGGGAAAGCGGTCCTTCGATTTTCTCATCATTCAGCTCCACGCCGTCGAAAAGGAAAGGCCACGAGGCAGATTCAAAGGAATTTCCAGTCACATGCCCGTCGATGCGTACAAAATAGCTCAATCCTGGAACAGGGTCTGGAGTGTCATCATTGATGCCGTGCCTTTCAAGAACCTTGGAATTAACCCAGTTGCTGTGACATTCTCCTTCCAGAAGCACCAGCTCACTGTTTGGACAGATTGCGTCGAGATCTTCCTTAGTGAGTATCTCTCCCTTCAGGCACTTTTGCTCCATCATGAATCTGTAACGACTGAGACCAGGATTTTCCTTGATATAGTTTGACATGAAGTCCAAGGCACCTTGCTTGCCGTCACAATCAAAGCGTACGCCTAAATCAGCATACTCAAATCCGATGCTACTGGTCACATGCACATGGGTGTCAAGAATGCTTGGCATAATAAATTTTCCACCGACATCCGTAACCTCACCCTCATAGGTTGCAATGCCATCATCATTTCCCACATAGACGAATTTGCCGTCCTTCACCGCTAAGGCAGTTGCCATCGGTTGGTCCTTGTCCGCTGTGAAGATTTTTGCGTTTTTGATGATTTTATCTGCTTTCATGTTGCTCTACTACTCAAAATATGATTAAATATACTAACATCGAAAAATTGAAATCCTCACGGATATTTTTTACTGCTTCTTTCTTTAATAAAAAAGAGGTGCGTGTATGATTTAGTAGATACAAGTATAATACTACTTCCAAGTTTTTTACACTTCACAGTCTTTAATTCCCGTTTTGTATTTTAATTTTTTGTTTCTGTATATTATTTTGAGTAGATTCCCCCTTCTTTAATTTTTCATATTTATAAGATAAGATAAACATCGCTGTTTTCGCTTTAATTGTTTTTCTAAATTAAAGCGTTGTGTTAGTTAATTTTTAATGTGAATTTAAAAACTTCAAAAAATATGCTATAATATAAATATTGAAAAGTAAATTTAAACATAATATTTCAAGATTTGAATATTATAACATAAATGATTTAGATTGTAAACACTTTATAACTCTTATTTTTGTCATTGTAGATATTTACCGAAAAGTTATTCAAGAATCAGTAAAGAATAAATGTAAAAATAAAAAATATAATTATAAATTTTTAAAAAATTGGAGATAATATTTTTTATGAAAAAATAGTTAATAAGTTGGTTAATATATATATTATTCTTTGGATAATCGTTCTGAAAGAATGGAAATGTTGGAAGATTATCTTGAAGAAATAAAATCATTACCTACAGAGATTTTGAAAGATATTGTAGAACCTTATAATTGTTATAACATTGATGTACAAAAGACAATAATACAGAATATTTTC
>JBGUKW010000309.1:0-17231 GCA_045114665.1 Candidatus Xenobia bacterium
TGTAAGTGGCGGTGCTTTAAGAGCTGGTCTCGGTGCAACATTCTTCAATGATTCACTCGATGTTGACATTCAGTACAAATCAATAGATCCAAACTACGATCCAATGATTCTTCGCTACCCAGTAAATGTAAATTCTATGTGGAGACTTCCAAATTTCTCATACTTCCCAGGTATGTATCAACTCCATGACAGTGAAATCTATACAAATAACAGACAAGGTTGGGACTTCAAACTCACATATAGATTCAAAGATGATAGAGGTAAAATATGGGCTTCATATCAAACTTATAAACAGGTTGAAACAAATTCACCAGATACTTTGAATCCAATAGGAATAAGTGAAATAACAGGAATGCCTTTATATTCTGGTTTCAAAGAGGCAGGATTTATTGATTCATTTTTCACCCCTATTCGTGGATATGTAGCGGTTTGTGACTACACAGGAGCTCCTATAGGAATAAATTGTTGGGATGACAACAAAGGCAAAACAAGCAAATTTGATATCGGGATAAACTATAAATTTGAAAACAATCTCGGTATTGAACTCGATTACTACAAACAGAACTTCAAGAGAGATACAAATCTAAGAATGAATCAACTCTATTGGGTTGATTACGGTATGGGAGTATATAATTGGTCAGAGTTCAATGGTGCTGCAGCTGCTGATTATATTGATCTCGATGTAACAGGATTCCATGTTGGAATTTCATATCCATTCAACGAAAAATTCACTGGAAAGATCGGTTATGATTACACAGCAATAAAAGGACACTATGATCCAAATTTGAACCATTACAACTATGCAGTTCAAAGAAATTCTCATGACTACACAAACATAGATACCAAACAGAGTGTTCCATATATTGGATTTGACTATAAACTCAGTAAAAATACAGAATGGAGCTGTAATTTCCAATATTTCAGCACATCAGATGATGCTTTGATGTGTGTGCCATATCCTTCAGTAAGAGATGTATGTGCATATAATATGGACTGGAGCGGAACACAATTCACAACAGAATTTAAAGTAAAATTCTAAAAGGACAACAAAAAAACTGGGTGGAAATTTCCACCCAGTTTTTTTGTTGGTTAGTTATTATATATTACCTTCTTCTTTGCTCTTTAAATAGCTTCCTATTGTTGCAGATGATTTGTCAGAAGTATATTCTGTGAAATCTTCTTTCTTTCTTGGAGTGCGAGCTGGTTTCTCAGGTGCTGGAAGAGTGGCTTTTATAGAAAGTGTCATTCTTCTATCTTTGCTCTTTACTTCAAGAACCTTTACATTTACTTCTTGACCAACTTTGAGAACATCTTCTGGAACTCCGATTCTTTCATTTGCAATTTCATGAATTGGAACAAGTCCTTCAATTCCATCCATCAATTCAACAAAAGCATATTTCTTTGCAAGTTTTGTAACTTTTCCAGAAACTACAGAACCGACAGGGAATTTTTCATCAACAACAAGCCATGGATCTGGCTTTGCTTGACGGAGACTTAGAGCTATTTTGTCTTTTTCTAAATCAACTTTTAGAACAAGTACATCAACTTTATCACCTGCAGAAACAATGTCTGAAGGATGATTTATTCTCTTCCAAGACATCTCAGAAATATGAATAAGTCCATCAATTCCGCCGAGATTTACGAAAGCACCAAAGTTTGTAAGTCTTGCAACTGTACCTTGAATGATTTCACCCTCTTTTATTCTTGACATTATCTCTTCTTTAGCTTTTTTCTTGTCCTCAATGATAATATCTTTTCTTGATAGAACAACTCTCTTCTTTTGAGGATCGAGTTCTATTATTTTCAATTTCAATTCATCACCGATGAATTCTGTAAGGTCTTTTACTGGTCTAACATCGAGTTGTGATGCAGGTACAAAACCTCTTGTTCCTATATCAACAATAACTCCACCTTTTACAGCTTCAGTACATGTTGCTGTTATAGGTTCTTTCTTCTCGTAAGCTTCAAGGATTCTCTTCCAAGCAAATTCTTTGTCAGCTCTCTTTTTGGAAAGAATAAATTCGCCTTCTACTCCACCTTTACGCTGAAGAACTACTACATTGATTTCATCGCCGACTTTTAAATCAGATGCGGAAGGATCGAAATCAGTAATTTCGGCTGCAGGAACAAAACCATCTGTCTTACCTCCGAGATCTACTGTAATTCCCTCATTGTCGATTTTTTCAATTTTACCCTTGACATATTCGCCTACTCTTATTTGCTTAAAAGAGTTCTCGTAGGATTCCATATCAGCCATGGATGCAACTTCATTTTGGACATTTTCAACGTCCTTACCGATCTGTTCGTTGTTCATTATAAACAAAGCTCCTTTCACAGTAGAAAATACTATTTATAAAATAATATTTTCAAAGCAATACAAAAAAAATAAAAATAATAAAAAATGTTAAAAAACATTTCTTATCTATTCCATTTCAGAAAGGTTTTTACCTCTTTTAATATTGACAGTAAGAGGTATTTTTAAAATAATATTTTTTTCCATAATCTCTCTAACCATTGATTCAAGCTCTTCTGCCTCTGTTAAAGGGACTTCAAAAACCAATTCATCGTGAATTTGAAGCAACATTTTTGACTTTAAGTCCCTATTTTTTATATTTTCTGATATTTTAATCATGGCAGATTTCATTATATCTGCAGCAGAGCCTTGAATAATTGTATTGACAGCTATTCTTCCTGCTGAGGCCCTCATGACTTCTGAGCGACTGTTTATATTTTCAATATAACGTCTTCTACCTAAAAGAGTTGTTACAAAACCGTCTTTCTCAGTCTGCTTGATAGTTTCTTTTATAAAATTATCTATCTGTGGAAATCTATGGAAATACATATCTATATAATTTTTGGCTTCAGACATTGGAATATTTAGTGAACGAGATAAACCATGTGCAGAAATTCCATATATTATGCCAAAATTTACAGCTTTTGCCTTCTTTCTCATCAATTCTGTAACCTCGGACAATTCAACATTAAAAATCTCTGAAGCAGTCATGGCATGTATATCAAAATCTTTACTGAATGCCTCACACATTTTTTTATCATCTGCATAATGGGCAATTACTCTCAATTCAATTTGTGAATAATCTGCACTTAAAAAAATAGATTCACTATTTCGTACAACAAAAGATTTTCTTATTTCTCTTCCTAAATCCGATTTTACAGGTATATTTTGAAGATTGGGATCACTTGAAGCAAGTCTTCCTGTCTCTGTCTTCATTGAATCAAAATGAGTTCTTATCATTCCGTCTCTCTCTATCATAGAAGGCAATTTTTTTGTATAAGAAGACTGCAATTTTTTTGATTCCCTATATTCTATTATGAGTGGAATTATTGGATAAGATCTCAATTCATTCAAAGTCAAAACATCTGTTGCATTTTTCTTTAGATTGGGCAACATCAATTTTTCATACAATATATAAGAAAGCTGTTTTGGAGAATTTATATTAAATTTTTCTCCAGAAATATTATATATTTCGTCTTCAAGTGAATTTAACTTATCTGTCAAAACTATATCAGCTTCTTCTAAAATCTTTCTATCACATTTAATGCCTGTATTTTCCATATCTGCCAAAACTTTTAAAAGTGGCTCTTCAATATCAAAAAAAACTTCTTTTGAAGAAATTGCAGTAAGTCTTTTTTCTGCAATATATCTCATTTTTCGAAGCATTAAAAATCTAAATTCTTTTACCTGATTTTCATCAAGTATATCTTCATAACCTGTCAAAAAGTAAAATGACTTCATGAAATCATGAAAATTATCTGAAGGATTCAAAACATAACTTGCCAATGCTACATCAAAAAAATCGAAATCAAAGACTATCTCACTTTTATAAAACTCTTTGATGAGATTTTTAATATCAAATGAACAGATTTTTTTGTCTGCTATATTTTCCTTAAAATCCTTAATTTCACAAATTTTGCCATCCTCAAATAATATTTTGCCATCTTCAAAAAAGAGATATACAAAATCATCTTCTGGCAAATCAGATTTCAAAAAATGTTCAAATTTTGGATCAATTTTAAATTCATCTTTAGAAGCAATATTGAAATTGAGTGTTATTTCTTCACTTTCTTTGAACAATTTTTTTATTATTGATTTAAGCTCAAAATGTTTCAAAAAATCGAGCAACTTTGAATCTTCAAATTCAGAAAAAGCCATGGATTCGCTATCAAATTTGACAGGAAGATCAAAATTTATTTTAGCCAATGTTTTACTCAACTTAATAGAATCTTCAGATTCCTTTATTGATTTTCCAACACGCCCTTTTATGTTGTCAACATTTGCCAATATATCTTCTGCTGTGCCATATTCAGAAATCAATTTTACGGCTGTCTTATCTCCAACCCCTTTTGCTCCAGGTATGCCATCGGATTTATCCCCTGCAAGTGCTTTAAAATCAACAATAAATTTTGGAGAAAAGCCATATTTTTCTTGTACATAGCCTACATCATGAACAATTAAAGTTTTTCCTGTATTATTTGGACATAAAAGATTTATATTTTTGGAAATGACTTGTATCAAATCTCTGTCTGAGCTTATTATATTTACATCAATTCCTTTAGAAGAAGCATCTTTTGCAATAGTTCCAATACAGTCATCAGCTTCATATCCCTCAACAGACATAACAGGAATTTTCAATATATCGAGCAGTTCATATATATATTGAAATTGTTTTTCGAGGTCTTCAGGCATTTTTTGTCTATTTGCCTTATATTCTGGGAAAAGTTCTAATCTCTTAGTCGGTCTTGATAGATCAAAAGCAAATGCTAAATATTCTGGCTTTAATTCTTCAATAAATTTCAATAACATATTTAAAAAACCAGTCAAAGCTCCTGTTTTCAATCCATTTGAAGATGATAAATTAGGCATTGCATAAAAAGCTCTATATGTAAGAGAATGACCATCAATCAAAAGAAGTGAATTATTTCCAATATTCTCAGCAAGTTTCATAGTTTAAATTTCTCATTTCATTTTATAGCTTTTTTTTATTTCTTTTTTTTTCTTTATTTGCCTTTTTAGTTTTTAAAAATAGAAGGAAAAAAAAAGCAGAAAAAATAAATTTATAATAAAAGAAATAACATAAATATAAAGTCCGCAAAAGCAAACGGAGAGTTTTTATTATGGATAACATAAACAATTTAATAATTAATCAAGAACGCCTTGTAGCAGAAGATCCAAATAATGCGGAAAAACTAAGTCAATTAGCCAATCTATATATAAAAGACGGCAGTTTCAAAAAAGCAATAAAGATTTTAGAAAAATGCTCAAAAATGCCAAACGGCAATAATGCCAAATATTTAATGGGTATAATATACCTATTAGAAGGTGGATTGGGATATGCTTTTAAGTCCCTCCAAACAGTAACTGATGAAGATGGAGATTTTTGTTTTCAAAAAATTGACAAATCAAATCTTCCACCAAGTGATTTAATCAATAAATCACTTGAAAATTTTGAAAATTCTGCAAAAGAATTACCTGAAAAATATATGGCCATTGGGTTCATATTCCATGCATTAGGTAATTATGATGAGGCTTTGAGAAATTACTCTAAATGTATAGAACTAGATCCAGAATGTGAGCTCATAAATTACTTTATAGGTGTAACATATTTTGAATTGGAAAATTATCCTGAAGCAGGAGTTTATTTTCAAAAAGAACTAAAACAAAGACCTAAATCACATAACACAACATATCTTTTAGGTATAACATATTTAAAATTGGGAAATAGTCAACAAGCTTCAGCCTGTTTTAATAGGGCAATAAAATTAAAACCAGATTATGTCAAAGCATATATAGGAATGTCATCTGCATACAGACTTTCAGGTAATTATAAACAAGCTGAAAAATGGACAATGCAACCAATAAAAGCTAAAAAAGACACAGCAGATGTCTATTTTGAATTGGGAGAAATCTATTTAGGTACCCAAAATTACGATCTAGCAGAAGAAAACTACAGAAAAGCAATAGCCAAAGACCCTATGCTTTCAGATGGTTATATAAATTTATCCAAAGTTCTAATAGCAAAAGAAAAAAATGAAGAAGCATTTAAACTTCTTACAAGAGCAGAAAAATATCACCCCCAAAATATAAAATTGATGATTCAAAAGGCAATAGCTGTATCAAATCAAAAAAAATACAAAGAAGCACTAAAAATCATCGAAGAAATTGAAAAAATAGATCAAAAAGACCAAGAACTTGCATATATAAAGGGTAAATGCCTACTATACCTTGAAAATGCTCAAAATGCAATAAATGTAATAAAAAAAGCTATTGAAGCTAATCCCAATGATCTTGAACTCAGAAAACTCTATGGAATTGCCATGTTAAAATTGGATAAATTCAGTCCTGCAGAAAATGAGTTTAAAAATATCATAAAAATAAAAGCAGATGATCCATATGCAAATTATTATTTGGGAACAACATATTTTTCACTTGGAGATACTCAAAAAGCCATAGAGTTTTACAAAAAATCAGCAGATTTAATAAAAAATAATGGTCTTGATGGATTTGTAAGAGCTTATGAACACATACAATCAAAAGAATTGGATAAAATACCTCTCGAGTTGAAAAATGTTGGAATAAAACCAATAGATAACGAAAAAGAACTGTCTGCATTTTCAAGTATTCAACTTTTGACTTCAGCTTTTTATGATTTATCAAAAAAAGAACAAGAAAAATCAAAAGGGAAAGAAGTAGTAGAAGAAACAACTCTTACAGTAGATGTAAACGATTCAATGACAAACTTTATCATAAATGCTTGTGATGGAAGAGATGGATTTTCATATAATCATTCAAGAAGAGTTTCTAAAATAGCTCTTAGATTGGCAAAACATATAAATAAAGCAAGTAAAGATTTGATTTCAGATGACGATTTGAAAACAATAGAATTAGGTGGACTTTTACATGATATTGGTATGATGTATGTGCCAAGGGATATAATAGCCAAAAAGAAGCCGTTGACAAATGAAGAATTTTCAAGAATAACAAAACATACTGAATATGGTGAAATAATTATAAAAAAGAATGGTTTTCAAAGAAATATAATTCCAATAGTAAGAAATCACCATGAAAAAATAAACGGAAATGGTTATCCAGATAAGATGTCACAAAATCAAATTCCTCTTTCTGTAATGATTGTTAGTATAGCAGACTCATTTGAAGCAATGATTTCAGCAAGACCTTATAGAGAAGGGTATTCAATAGAAAAAGCCGTTGCAACAATAAATAAAAGAGCTGGAATTGACTTTGCTCCTGGAATTGTAAATGCTTTCATGGACATAATACCAGAGGTGTCAAGGATAATAGCTGAGATTCATTAAATTAACGCCTTGTGCTAGTAAAAAACTATATATGTATCAAAATTGACAAAGACAAAAGACACAAACGGAAGGACAAGGAATGGATAAAATAAGTAATTTTGCGGACAAGTTGAAAAAAGGACTTGAAAAAACGAGAAAAAATTTTGTCGAGGGCATGACCCATATTTTTACATTTTGGAAAAAAGTTGACAAAGAATTTTGGGAAGAATTAGAAGACTTAATGCTTACATCTGACATAAGTGTTGCAACTGTTGACAAATTGATAGGCAATTTAAAAGAAATAGCCCAAAAAGAGCATATATTTGACACAGAGCCACTAATGGAAAGATTCAAACAAGAAATTGGGAAAATTTTAGGCACTGGTGGAGGTAGAATATTTAGACCTGCATCTGGTCCTTCTGTCATTCTTGTAGTTGGTGTAAATGGCACAGGAAAAACGACAAGCATAGCAAAATTGGCCAATTACCTAAAAAAAGACGGTTCAAAAGTTATGCTTGCAGCTGCAGATACATTTAGAGCAGCAGCAATAGACCAATTACAAATTTGGGCTGACAGATTGAGCATTGACATAATAAAGACAAAAGAAGGTGGAGACCCATCTGCTGTCTGTTATGATGCTGTATCTGCGGCAAAAGCAAGAAAATGTGATTATCTGATAATAGACACAGCAGGAAGACTTCAGGCAAAATCAAATTTAATGGAAGAATTAAAAAAGATGAAAAGGGTCATATCCAAAGAATGCCCTGGAGCTCCTCATGAAACACTCATAGTTTTAGATGCAGGAACAGGCAAAAATGCTCTTGTACAGGCAAAAACATTTTCAGAAGCATCTCAAATTACAGGAATTGTACTTACAAAATTGGACGGAACTGCAAAAGGTGGTATTGTAATTTCAATAGCTGATGAAATGAATATTCCTGTAAAATTTATTGGTTTTGGTGAACAACTGGAAAATTGGGGAGAATTTAATGGAAAAGAATTTCTCGACGCTTTATTTCTATCTTGATCACACAATTTTAACAAAATAGTAACATATTAATACAAAATCCGTGTTATAATATAGACAATAATATCACCTTGAAAAAAAAGGAGTGTTTTTTCAATGGAGAGAGATAGAAGCAGAATTGATCAAATAAGAATGCAACGCGGTAGGGATATGGTTCAAGTAGGAGTCAACCCAGCCGAAGCTGCAATAGCGGCTCCAATAGCAGCTCCAAATCTTGCCGAAGCAGGCAAAGAATTAGGAGTTGACTTTAAAAGCCCTTGGTTAAAAGATAGAGTAAGCCTCAGTCTTGAAGCTCAACTTTCTATGATGGAGATGAGAGGAAGTTATAGAATAAATCTTGCTGATTTAGGATATACAAACCGCATGTCCATTATGGCAATACGCCCAGGTATCTATATCAAAGTTGAACCAACAGGTTGTTATCGTCTTGCATACAACAATCGTACAAACTAAGCAATTTAACTTTGAAAATTAAAGCGAAGACCATTTTATTTTTAAATAGGTCTTCGCTTTTTTTGTCATGACCCCTAAAATTTATATAAAAATATTATGTGAGTTTAAAATGACCAAAAAAATATTTTACTTTTTATTATTTATCACAATATTATTGCCAGACAAAATCTTTGCTACTGAAATTTTTATTCCCAAAACTGTTTTAGTCAATCGTCCAATCTCAACAGCAGTTTTGTTGGGAAAAGATGAAAAAGAATCCAAAATAACTGTTTCTATTTATGATAAAGATAAAAGAATGCTGTCATTTGCGGAATACAAGACAGATAACAATGGATTTGGAACAGAAAAAATGCGTGGAATATCACAAACAGGAAAATATTCTGCAGAATTGACTATTGATGACGGAAATCAATTCAAAAAGAAAGCATTTGAGATAGAAGTTATAAATAAAAACAATATCTATTTGACAGCTAAAGAAATAAATAATGAAAAAGAAAGTAAAATAATTATATTTGGTTATACGGAAAATCTCTCAAATAACAAACCCATAAATTGTAATATTAAATGCACATTACAAGATAAAGAAGGAAATCAAATAATAAAAAATGATACAACTGAAAATGGTTCTTATATATTTGAAATAGATACTCCAAAAATATTTAAAGGCAAAAAAATTGATATAATTGTTTCAACAGAACATTCATCAGAGACAAAAACATTACAATTACAAAAAAATATGGCTTATGCTACATTTTTAACATCAAAATTTCCTAACATCACATTTAAAGCAAAATATGCCGATGGTCGCCCTGCTTCAAATATAAAAACAGATATTGGTGTAAAAATAGGAAAAGACAAAAAAATTTTTTCAAGAAAGACAAATATTGAGGGGGAATATACTTTTCAACTCGATTATACAAAACAGAATGCCCCTATAAATTTATATGCTCAAATAAATATATCTGGAGAAAAAATTACGATTGAAAAAGAAATAAAATATTCCGATATTCCCCAAAAAGATAATAACTCCAAAATTATAAATCCTGAAAGAAAAATTTTTTTAGATCAAAATTCTATAAATGTTGAAATAAATGACCATGAAAAAAATGGTGTTTTATTAAACATATTTAGAGATGGTTTTCTATCTGAATCAAAATTTATTTTATCAAAAACAGGAAAAGACAATTTTTCATTATCTCCTGAAAACACCTCAAAAAATGTTGAGATAATGGCTCGAACAAAATTAGGAAAAATAGAAAAAACAAAATTATTTATAAGACAAAATACAAATGCTTCATTTGAAAAAATAAAAAAGACAATAAATCCTGGTGAACCGTTAAAAATAACAGGAAAGACAAATGATGAATTTGCTGTTTTATTTCTTTCTACCGAAGAAAACTCAGAAGATGACAGAAATATATCTTTTAACAACTTAAACATTGATGAAAACGGAAAAATAGATGAATATATAAATATTCCAAGTGAATCTTTTTCTGTGTATATTTCAATATATGACAAATTCGGAAATAAAATTCACAGCTATAAGACTACAACAAATAACAAATATTCAATAAGTCTTCCTGCTCTCCAACATAAAACTTTTTATGTTGGAGATCATATTATGTTTCCTGTCAAATTTTCCAATTACACAAAAAATACATATCTTTCTTCAATAGTTATATCTGACAGAAAATCAATAAAAGTTTTACCAAATAGCAAACAGGTTAAAATAAATCCTTATGTTTCTGGATATACATATTTTCCTATGATTTTTGAAAAAGAAGATAACAATTTAAAAATAGCTGTCGGAGCAAGATCAGAGGGAGAATACAGAGAAACAAGAGGGGTTCTTACAGTCATTCCCAACATGTATATCGAAACTTCTTCATTTTTCAGTGAATTAAAAGATAAATATACAAATAACGAGAAAGAAAATGCTAATTATGAAATTGAAATATATCCTTCAATAAATTCAATAATAGAAAATGCTTGTAGAAAACAGTATAACAAGCCTAAAATACTATGTGGTGAGCTTATAGGTCAAAAAATGCTTGGAGTGTTTTTAAAAAATGGAATAAACATATCTGAACTAACAAAAAAAATAAACAAGGACGGAAGTTTTCCAAATATTGATGAATCGGATCCAATAATATCATCTTTTGTCCTTAGAATGACAGCTCGAAATAAAAATCTTTCAAAAATTTCAGAAAAAACCAAAGAATATTTAAAAGAATCAATAAAATCATTGGACGAGGAAAAGAAAAGTCTTGTTTTATACAATATCTATATGGCAGGCTATGAAGTAAAAGAATTTGGCAAACAAATTGATATAAAAGATGATGAAAATCCTGCAGTATATGTCATTAAATCAAAAATAAACAATAAACCTATCAATATAGAAAAACTAAAAAATAAATTGATGTCTTTTAAAGATGAGATGTATTTTTCAGGAAAATCTCCAATAGCTAAAGACATCTTACAACGCCAAGCTGACCTTGATGTAACATCTATTGCTGTTATGTTACTTGACAAAAAAGAAATCGAACAATTAGAAGCAAAAAAAATAACTTCATATTTGATCAATTCAAGACTTCAAGACGGAACTTGGGGAAATTCAATTAGAACTTGGATTGTATTGTCTGCATTAAAAAATTTAGATAACGGAAATAAATTTACAGGTGATATAACAATAAGTGAAACCAATGGAGATGAAATAAAAGAAAAATTTAATGAAGATGAAAATATAAAACATATAACAACAAATAAATTGTCAAGTATAACCTGCAGTGAAGAAAATACACCTTATATTTTTATAAAAAAAGAAAAATATATAAAAGAACTTCCACTAATAACAAAAAAAATAACAACAAATTTTTCTAAAACAACGGCAATAAAAAAGGGAGAAATAATAAATTGTTGTCTAAAATGGGATATGCCTCAAAACAACAAATATAATTATATAAAATTCAATATTCCATGGGGAATGAAAATAAAAGAAGATATATTACAAACAAAAAATCCAACAATTCAAACTTATGAAATTATTGGAGATGATGTAATATTTTTGACAACCTCCGAAAAAGGAGAGATAAATCTTGGATTAAAAGCCATTTATCCCTGTAAAATTACAGCAAAAGGTGCTGAAATCCAAAATTGTATAAACCAAGAGATAAAAGGACAGAGCAAAAATATCCAGTTAGAGATTGCAGAGTAAAGAATAATGTATTTTTTAAACATAATTATGAATTTAAATAATAAATACTACTAAAATAACATAAAATAAAAATAACAGGTTATCTGTAAGATAGCTTGTTATTTATTACAAATTATCCACAAAAAGGACATAGAATGACTAATTTTAGATTAAATCAAGAAAATTTGAAGATAAAAAATCTCAATTTTAACATAGAGATAAAACTATTGGATTCAAATTTTGAAGAAATAAAAAAAATAACTGATGAAGAGGTATTTTGGAAAAAAGCACAATTAATATTTGAATCAATTATAAAATTGCATAGATATGACAATATAATTTCTAAACCTTTCCATGACCGTAAATTCCATGAACTTATTTATATTCGCAAATTATGTGAAATAATAGAAGAGTATTTTTTAGGTATAAAAATTATAAAAAATGAAAATCCAAATAACGAATCACTTGCCAAAATATACCAAAATAAATTTTATGAACCATATATTGCTATTTTAGACCTCGATTGTGAAGCTCATACAAGAGTATTTTTAACAGAAGAAACACCACAGACAAGAAAAGATTTAAAATTTTCTAAAAATTTTAAAAACTTTAAAATTCGTATTGAAAATGGTTTTCCAATAGACAATATAGAAGATGCCATTATAAAATGGGCAAATGAAATCAATGAAGATGGAATAACTAATTGGGATTATGCAAAAAAAATCTATAGAATTGTAACTAACTTTAAAGGTAAGTTCAAATCAAAAAATGACAAATTTAAATCGTACAGCAAATTAGATAAATTAGAAAAACTTTACTATAATTATTTTCACATTGACGACTCTTTTATAAATAAATTCAAAAAAAGATTAAAATCAAATAATAGATTGCACAAATTCAAACTTAGAAAACTATCTTTTACATCTCCAATAATAAAATTTTCTCAAAATAATATAACTCTTCCAAAAAATTTTAATCTTATTGACGAACTTAGCAATATTAGAAACTTAACTGGGGAAGTTCAGGGCATACATTGGCGTAATGAAAAGAAAAATTCTATTCAATTCATAGAAAACATAATGTGGGATAGAACAATAAAAGTATTTAAAAAGCTACGAATTATAAATAAGTATTATAAAATAGAAAATTTTGTTTTTGATTACATATTGTATTGGCTAAGTTTTGATAGCATTTTTAGAATATTATTTAGTTATGACAATAGATTAGAATATCGCACTTGGAATTTTAATCAAAGTTTTATAGCTTCAACAGATTTTCTCGATCCTATCGATCCCAATATCAGAATTTATGACGAATCTTTAAATGAAGTCGGAAAATTGTTTATAACAAAGGAAATTCCACAAACTGAATCTGATTTGAGATTTTTTGAAGATTCAAATAAAGACATAAAACCCAAAATATTAAGTGATATTATAAAATTTGCAAATACTGATAATAATTGGGAAAAAGTAAAGGATTATTGGAGAGAAAGACATTTTATAGATGATGAAGAAAGGAATTATCCTTGGTTCAAATCAAAAGATGATACTTTTTCAATAAAATAAATTTTTAAAAATTGCCTGTAAATAGCCATTACAGGCAATTTTATATTAAGCTAACAATTTGCCCATTTGTTTTTAAGGTCATAGAGTTCTTTTAACTGCTCGACACTATGGCTGTCGCTTCCCTGTGAATATTCTATCTCAGGGAACAATTTTTCAAGACTTGAAATAAATTCACTTGCTTTTACTTCATCATATTTATATGATTGAACATAGGCATAAGGATAATGTAGTTCAATACCATCTAATCCTTTATTTGTGAGTGTGTTTATTATATTTACAATGTCGTCATATTCATAGTCATAAACACCTGGATGAGCTAAAAATGCTTTTCCACCTGCTTTATGGATAAGTTTTACAGCTTCTCTTGCATTTATTCTTTCAATATCGTTATTTGGTATTGATTTTAGGAAATTATTTGCTTCCTTGTATTCTGCAAATATTTTTTTATCCAAAAGTGGATGGACTATATGTGGTTTTAGATATGTTTTGCAAGTGTCATTGAATATTTCTTCTTCTGTTATCGTATTTTCTCCAAATTTTTCATTTACAGCAGAAATATATTTTTTTATCCTATTTTTTCTTTGGATTTGAATATTTGAAACATATTCTTTTAATTCCTTATCTTCAGGATCAAAACCATAGCCGAGTATTTCAATAATAAACTTGTCAGCAAAAATACAGTCAAGCTCTATTCCTGAATATATTGTAAGATTTCCAAAAGTCAATTTACCTTTTTCTTTTTTATCAGCTTCTTTGGAAATTACAACATAAGAATCAAAAGCATCATGGTCTGTTATACTTGCCTCATTAACTCCTAATTCGATCAATTTATTTATCATTTCCATAGGCGTATTTTTGCCATCAGAAATATTTGTGTGAAGATGTAAATCTTTCATATTTTTTCTCCTCTTATTCTCTAAACCCAGTAAATACCCATTTATAAGGTTCTTTGCCATGCAATCTATTATATTTATTTAAGGACTTTACCAAAAACAATGTGGCAAACTTATAATGTTCTGCAGAGGCATCTAAACTTTCACAAATTCCAAGAGTACCTCCAAAATTATTCATTGAACCTATTGTCCCTGCATATTCTCCAAATTTTTCAACTGTTTTTATATATCTATCAAAATCTTCTAAAATTCTTTTTTCTGTTATTTGACTTCTAAAAGTCTTTGATACATTTTCAAACTCTCTTTTCCAAGCCTTGTAATACATATTTGAAAGTTTATTTATAGAGGCTTGAGAATTATCAGAAATTTCAACAGTATTAAAAATCTCATCTATAGGATTTGACTCTTCAGCAAAAACTGGAACAAAACAAATTAACAAAAAAAATAAAAAAGCAGAAAAATATTTCAAATTCTCCTCCTTAAAATTTGCATTTTTTTTTAAAAACATATATAATGTATTAATATTCTAAAAAAATAAAAAAATTACTTTTTTTATATACAAAAACATGACGGAGGCGGAAGTGAAACCAGTTTGTCTTATAATCAGAGATGGTTGGGGAATAAACCCATGCACAGATAATGAAAAAGAGGGAAATGCTACAAAATTGACAGCAACCCCTGTAATGACATCAATCCTCGAAAAATATCCACATTCAATGCTAAAATGCAGTGGATTAGATGTAGGGCTTGCAGAAGGATTTCAGGGAAATTCAGAAGTAGGACATCTAAACTTAGGTTCTGGAAGAGTTGTTGATGAGATGATGGTAAGAATCAACAAATCAATCACAAATGGTTCTTTCTTTAAAAATCCTGCCCTTTTAAAAGCTATAGAAAATGTAAAAAAGAACAATTCAAAACTTCATCTAATGGGACTTTTGCAAAATCAGGGCGTACATGCTATGAACAAACATTTATACGCTCTTTTAAAAATGGCAAAAGAAAACGGCTTGAAGAAAGATCAAGTCTGCATACATATTTTTTCAGACGGAAGAGACACTCCCCCACAAAGTGCAGAAGAATTTATAGCTGAACTCGAAGAAGAAATGAAAAAAATAGATATGGGTATAATTTCATCTCTCCATGGCAGATATTATGGAATGGACAGGGACAACAGATGGGACAGAGTTGCAAAATCATATAATTGTCTTGTAAAATGTGAAGGCGAACGCTTTGAAAATGTCCATGAAGCTGTAAATAAATCTTATGAAAACGGAGTAAATGACGAGTTTGTAATTCCATGCATGATTGGCAATTTTGACGGAATAAAAGACGGTGATTCATTTATTCATTTCAACTACAGACTTGACAGAGCAAGAGAACTCACACATGCATTCACAGATGAAACTTTTGATGGGTTTGACAGAAAGAAAGTTGACATTGTATATACAGCATTTGCAAGATATTATGCAGGTGGAACATTTGAAGTAGCATTTGACGAAATCAAGAACAAAAACCTTTTAGGTGAAGTCCTTTCAAAAGCTGGATTAAAACAGTTGAGAATTGCAGAAACTGAAAAATACGCCCATGTAACATTCTTTTTCAATGGAGGAAATGAAACACCATTTGAAGGTGAAGACAGAATATTAGTTCCTTCTCCAAAGGTTGCAACATATGATCTCAAACCAAGCATGAGTGCTTATGAAGTTACAGAAAAATTCCTCGAAGCAATGGATAAATATGATGTGATAATATTGAACTTTGCAAATGGTGATATGGTCGGTCATACAGGAGTTTTGAGTGCTGCAATAGAGGCTGTAAAAGTAGTAGATGAATGTTTAGGTAAAGTTGTAAATGCAGTTGTTGCCAAAGGCGGAGTTCTTATAGTAACATCAGATCATGGCAATTGTGAAAAGATGAAAGACGGAGATCTTCCATTCACATCACATACCACATTTGATGTAACATGTTCTCTTATCAACTACAAAGATGGATATAAACTAAGAGACGGAAGACTTTCAGATGTAGCTCCTACAATTCTTGAGATTTTGAACATAGACAAACCAGAAGATATGACTGGTGAAAGCCTTCTTGTAAAAGCATAGAGTTTTTAATCTATCCCCTTTCCTTGTTTGTAATCAAGGAAAGGGGATTTTTTATTTTATTCTGACTAATCTTATTATTGTTTTATAAAAAAAAATCGTGCTGGTAAAATTTTCTACAAACACGATGACGATTGACATACTCCCCATAAATAAATTTAGGGGCATTACGGTGCATTTCGGTAATTTATCAGATTAACAAACAGCTGAATTAATAATTTAGCAACAATTTTTAACAAAAAAATTTACAAAAATCGATTTTTTCAATAATATTAAGGTAGAAATTTTAACATTAAGCAAATACAATGGAATTATAAATATTTTTTCTCCTTGTAACCAAGGAGTTTATTAATAAAAAAAATTTTATAAAGATTTGCATTTTTTTTTTAAAGAGTATATAATAATAGTTTGAAAAAAAAATTACAACACTAACAATGTTAATGATAATGACAACAGAAGAGAAAAATTTTAAAAGAGGTGGACAAAAGATGCCTATATATTGTTATAAATGCAAAAACTGTGGAACACACACAGAAATTTTTCAAAGACACATTGATGAGACAAAAAAATATACATGTGAGGAATGTGGCGGAGATCTTGAAAAAGTAATGGCTCCTGCTGCTGTGATATTCAAAGGAAGTGGATTCTATACAACAGACTACAATCACGGTTCCAACAGCACACATACCT
>JBGUKW010000310.1:0-4828 GCA_045114665.1 Candidatus Xenobia bacterium
TGTAAGTGGCGGTGCTTTAAGAGCTGGTCTCGGTGCAACATTCTTCAATGATTCACTCGATGTTGACATTCAGTACAAATCAATAGAACCAACCTATGATCCAATGATTCTTCGCTACCCAGTAAATGTCAATCCAATATCATTCCCAGCATTCAACCATTACAATGGTATGTATCAGCTACATGATAGCGATATCTATACAAACAACAGACAAGGTTGGGACTTCAAACTTACATATAGATTCAAAGATGACAGAGGTAAAGCATGGGCTTCATTCAGTACTTATGAGCAGGTTAAGACAAGTGCACCTAATACTGTAAATCCAGTTTACAATGCTTCAACAGGTCTATATGACTACTATGGTTTCAAAGAGGCAGGATTCATCGATGCATTCTTCACACCTATTCAGGGATATGTACCAATGCTTGACTACACAGGTGCTCCAGTAGGAGTAAATTGTTGGGATGACAACAAAGGTAAAGTAAAGAAATTTGACATCGGTGTAAACTACAAATTCGACAACAACCTCGGTCTTGAACTTGATTACTTCAAACAGAACTTCAAGAGAGATACAAATCTCAGAGTCAATCAATTCTATTGGGTTGATTACGGTATGGGAGTATATGATTGGAATAATCAAATTGGTGCAGCAGCAGCTACTGATTATATCGACCTCGATGTAACAGGATTCCACCTTGGAATTTCATATCCATTCAATGAGAAATTCACTGGAAAGATCGGATATGATTACAGAGCTCTCAATGGACACTATGATCCATACGGTGCAAATATGGCTTATGCTCGCCAGACAGGTTCACATGATTACACAAATGTTGACATCAAACAGAGCGTTCCATACATTGGCTTTGATTACAAGCTCAGCAAGAACACAGAATGGGGTCTCAACCTCCAGTTCTTCAGCACAAAAGACGATGCATCTCTCTATGCACCAACACCTGGTTTAATGTATCCAGCAGGACAATCACAGTCTGTAATGGCTCATCCAAACGATTGGAGTGGCACACAGCTCACAACAGAATTCAAAGTCAAATTCTAAGGGTAATGAATATTACCTCCTCTTCCCTTCACGGGAGGGGGATTTGGCAAGGAATCTTGTTTAAATCTTTTTGTTAGTAAAACGAAACAGCTTCGGAAAATTTCCGAGGCTGTTTTTTTTATAAGACTTTATAATTCTGTAGATAATTATTTGTGAAAACAATTCCTCAGAGAAATGCTGGTTCAGTACAAGGTGCAAACCTTAGTATATTGACATACTCCCCATAAATTTATGGGGCTTCTGGGATATTAACGAACCTTGCCTCTATTTTTAAAACACCTAGTTTAGTATATCCAGCAGGACAACAACAGAGTGTAATGACTCATCCAAACGATTGGAATGGCAGACAACTCACAACAGAATTCAAAGTCAAATTCTAACCAGTATTTTTTCTCCTAAACAAAGTTTAGGAGAAAAAATACTGGTTAAGGGATTATCACTCCCCTTCCCTACCTAAAGGAATGAGGTCAATTTGACAAAGAATATCGTTTAACAACAATAAAAATATCAAGCAATAAAAAACCAAGTCTTGTTAAATTTAACAAGACTTGGTTTTTTATTAACTATAATTTAATTTACAGCACATTTGCTGTCAAGAAAGATGTCAAATCTGATTTTGTCTTTTCCAATGCTTCGTCAATTTTTTCTGGATTCTTTCCTCCACCTTTGGCAAAATCAAATTTTCCGCCTCCGCCTCCACCTAAAAGTTTAGAGGCTTCTCTTACATAATTTCCAATATTGACTTTGTCTTTTGCTGCTATATCTTTTGAAGCAAAACCAACCAAAGAAATTGTCTGTTCTTGAAGAGCTATAAACAAACCACATACTTTATTATGACCTTTTACAAGAGTTGCGAGAGTTGCAAGATTGTCTGCCGAAATATCTGAGAATTTTTGACATGTTACTTTTACTCCATTTATTTCTTCTGCAGATTTAAAAATGTCTTCGGATTGTTTTTCCAATCCTTTTTTACTCTCTTTTTCTCTCTCTTTTATCATTTCTTTTACTTTGGCATTTAACGCTTCTATTTTCTTTGCCAATTCTTCTCTTGGAGCAACGAGCATTGAAGACAATTCTTTTACAGCATTTCTGTCTTTAATGCTTTCCTCAAAAGCCTTCATGCCTGTGATTGCTTCAATTCTTCTGACACCAGCTTCAGATGATGATTCACTCATGATTTTAAATGAGCCAATATCGCCTGTTGCCTTACAGTGTGTTCCACCACAGAGTTCTTTTGAATATCCACCGATATTTATAACTCTTACTGTTTTTCCATATTTTTCACCAAATAGAGCTGTAACATTATCTTTTTTGGCTTCCTCTAAAGTTTTCCAAGAAATATTAAGTGGAGTATTTTCCATAATTTTTTTATTTACAAGAATTTCTGTTTTTTCTATTTCTTCTTTTGTCATCTGTTTTGGATGTCTAAAATCAAATCTCAACAATTCTGGAGAAACTTCAGAACCTTTTTGTGCTACTTGCTCCCCTAATACTTCTCTCAAAGCCCACTGCAAAATATGTGTTGCTGTATGTGCAGACATGAGAGCTTTTCTTCTATCATAATCAACTTTTGCAAAAACTTTTTCAGGCAAATTTTCTGAATCACCTTGTTCCAAAATTCCACAGTGAACATGGAAATTTCCGATTTTCTTTGTATCTGTAACCTTAAATTCAAAATTTTCGCCAGTGATAATACCAGTATCACCAATTTGACCACCAGACTGTGCATAAAATGGTGTTGATTCAAGAATCAAGAAAGAATCACCTATCATTCTCAAAGGCTTAACTTCTGCCTCAGTGCCAGCATGATCAGATTTTCCACCTTCCCAATAACCAATAAATTCTGTTGCAGGAAGGTCTGAAATAACTTGTGGGTCTAAAAGTGCTTCTTTTGCCTCACCTTTTGATCTCTCTCTGTGTTCTTTTTCAGCCTTTTCCCAGCTGTCTTCATCAATAGTTTTTCCATGTTCAGAAGCCATTTGCAAAATTAAATCTTTTGGGAATCCGTCTTGATGATATAATCTATAGGCATCAAAACCATCTAAAACATTATTTGAACCAGCTTTTTCTATCAATTCATTAAATCTCAAAAGCCCTTGTTCCAAAGTTTTTCCAAAAAGAATTTCTTCTTCTTTTAAAATTTCAGAAATAGTATCAACATTTTTCAAAACTTCAGGGAATATATCACTATATATATCAGCAACAGTTTTTGGTAATTTATACAAAAATGGCTCTTTCATTCCAAGTCTTTGAGAACCAAATCGAGAAGCACGCCTCAAAAGACTTCTCAAAACACTGCCTCTTCCTTTTTTATCAGGTCTTGCTCCATCTGTGATAGCAAAACAAAGAGCTTTTATGTGGTCGGCACATACCCTCATGGCCACATCTGTGGAATCAGAAGAACCATATTTAACACCTGTAATTTCTGTTATTTTATCTAAAATAGGAGTAAATAAGTCTGTGTCATAATTTGACTTTTTACCTTGTAAAAGTGCTGTCAAACGCTCAAATCCCATGCCTGTATCAATATTATTTTTGTTCAATTTTGAAAGGCTTTTATCTTTATTTCTGTTTAACTGCATGAATACAAGATTCCAAATTTCCATGAATCTTCTACAATCACCATTTACACCGCATACATGTTTTGGATCGTCTTTTTTATCACACATATCAGTCCCTAAATCTATGTGAATCTCACTACACGGACCACATGGACCAGTTTCTCCCATCTCCCAAAAATTATCTTTTTTGCCAAATGGAAGGATATGCGAATCATCTATATCTGTACAATTTTTCCAAATATCACGAGCTTCCTCATCTGCAGAAAGACCATCTTCTTTATTTCCACCAAAATAAGTTGCATACAATTTGGATTTATCAAATCCACATACAACTGTCAAAAATTCCCAAGCATACATGATTGCTTCTTTTTTGAAATAATCCCCAAAAGACCAGTTACCGAGCATTTCAAAAAATGTGTGGTGATATGTATCATTTCCTACAGCATCTAAATCATTGTGTTTTCCTGAAACTCTAAGACATTTTTGAGTATCAGCTACTTTTGTAACTTCAGGCTGTTCTGAACCAAGAAAATATGGCTTAAATTGATTCATTCCTGCATTTGAGAATAAAAGTGTAGGATCGTCTTTTGGAATAACAGGGGATGAAGGGACGATCTTATGTCCTTTTGATTCAAAAAAATCAAGAAAAGATTTTCTTATTTCTTGTTGTGTTCTCATTTTGTAACCTCATAAAATAAATATAAATCAATTTTATATTTTACCACATATTTAAAAAATATACAAAATTTTTTTTTATAATATTATTTCAAATTTATTATTATTTTGTCAAAAATATATTTAAAAGAGGACTTAAAATGTGATTATAGAATTTTTATAAGTTAAAATTAAATATCATTCAATAAGTCGGAATAATACTCTCCGACTTGATACAATGGCTAACAAAATAAACAGATATAAATCTTTGGAAAAGAAAACACGGAGACTTTTCCGAAAAAAAGATAAATATTTCTGCACAAAACAAAAAAGCCAATATTTATCAAGTTGTATTTTCGGAGGTTAAACTATAATGAAAAAACTTTCAGTTCTTCTCGCAGGTCTTGCAGTTTGCTGTTTTGCAGCTCCTGCATTCGCTGCACCAGTTTTCCCAGATGTTCCAGAAGAACATTGGGCAAGAGATGCTGTTGCTAACTTAGCAGCAAGCGGTTTAGTTGAAGGATATCCAGACGGAACATTCAAAGGTAACAGAGCT
>JBGUKW010000311.1:0-2976 GCA_045114665.1 Candidatus Xenobia bacterium
CCGCAAAAACAGACTGTTAGAACGATTTGCATAAAAGATGAGCCCATTTGTTCATTTATTATGACACCTCAAAAAGATGATTTTAGATCAAATTATGCAAAAGGTGGCAATGCAACAAAAACGAATGATAAAACAGAAAAAATAGCAGTTGATGTTTTGAAATCTTGTAAACTCGATTTTTGTGCAGTTGATATTATACAGGATAAAAATACAGGTGAATATTTTGTTTTAGAGGTAAATTCTTCCCCTGGTATTGAAATGGCAGAAAAAATAACTGGAAAAAATATTGCAAAACAATTTATTTCTGAAGATTGGTAAAACAAAATAGGTGCTGTGAAAAAATATATCACAGCACCTATTTTGTTATATTATAATATTATTTTATCTATATGTACATTTAATTTTTATTACGGCACCATTGACTATCTCAAATTCAATTTTCTTTGAATAGTCTGTACTGTAATATGTGTATTCTATTTCACCGTCATCTCTATCTATTTTGTCTGGTTGTCCATAGGCTTTAATAACATTAGCTTCTGGAGAGCCAATAGCAATTCCTTTGGATGTTGAGACTCCAGGTGTCCTGACTTCGATTTCATCAACAATAGTTGGGTTGTATTTTTCAAATTCGATGTGTACGCCATTTGAAAAATATAAATCATCTCCAGCTTGATTGGCTTGTCCAAATTTTGCTTTTGCTGATGCGATAGTGCTACCAGGAGCTATGCCACCTATATTTATTACATCTGGCGAAACTGCTGCAGTGCAGAAAAATGAGCCACACATCAAAAATCCTACTATTGCTATTGTTAATAAGTTCTTTTTCATAATTTTTCTCCTTGTTTTATAATAGTATAATGACGCAAATTAATTTTATTTATTTCACTTATTTGGTTATTAAATTTAAAATGTTAATTTCTTGCTTTTTATATCACGATAAATTTTTCTTTGTAAAGATATAAATAGAAATATTCCACAAATGTAATAATCACCATACTTCACTCTGAAAAACAATTTTCTTCTACGCAACTTTTTTGATGTAATAAACTCACTTAGCTATTTTTATTATATTTAACAAAAGTTGTTAAGTAGCTAAATATTTCAATTTACAAAAATTGTTTTCCGTGATAATTCATGATGATGGAAGAGAGAAGGGGAAATATTTTTACTGTTGAAATTAATCCTTTATAATAAAAATTTTTAATAATTTGAAGGGAAGGTATTTAAAATTGACTGCAACTAAATCTGATGAATTTAGATGGTTTAAGCCTGGTGACATAAGTGGATTTTTTGCCCTTATGATAGATAACATGGCAGTTCTTGCTTTTTTA
The DNA here is from genome assembly GCA_045114665.1 of Candidatus Xenobia bacterium. GTDB lineage: Bacteria > Vulcanimicrobiota > CADAWZ01 > CADAWZ01 > CADAWZ01 > CADAWZ01. The sequence goes on from JBGUKW010000311.1 coordinate 1,332, forward strand.
TCTGCAACACTTGTTTATGGATTTGGTTTTCCTGCTAAAGTTATCTTTTTGAAAATGTTCCCAGGAACTGCTATTGGTGTTCTCGCAGGAGATCTTCTCTATGCTTGGCAGGCACATAGAATTTACAAAAAAACTGGAAATTCAACTATAACTGCAATGCCTTTGGGACTTGATACGCCTTCGACAATAGCTATTGCTCTTGTTGTATTGGGTCCAGTTTTCAACAGTGCCAAAACAAATGGAATGAGCGTTGAAGAAGCTGCTCATTTTGCTTGGTATGTTGGAATGGCAACAATGGTTTTGACTGGTATTTTTAAACTTGCAATGTCATTTTTCAGTGAGCAGATAAGGAAAATTGTTCCACAGGCTGGACTTCTTGGTTCTCTTGCTGGTGTAGGTGTTGGACTTCTTGGATTTAGCCCAATACTTGAGATTTTCCAAATGCCACTTGTTGGTATTATTGCATTTGGTCTTGTACTATATAATTTAGTTGCAAGAATTGACCTTCCAAAGAAAGTTCCTGGGCTTGTTGTTGGTATAGTTATTGGTACTTTCTTATATCATATAAATGGTCTTTGTATTCACTGGAATTTAGATATAATAAAATATACTCCTGTTGTTTTGAGTTTACAACCTGGAAATTTACCTATTCCAACATTTGATTTTATTAAGGGATTTGGAGAGGCTTTAAAATATTTACCAATTTCTGTTCCATTTGCTCTTTTAACTGTTATTGGTGGCATAAATACTACTGAAAGTGCAAGAGTTGCTGGTGATTATTTTGATACAAGGGAAATAATACAGATTGAAGCTGTTGCTACTTTGATCGCTGGTCTTTGTGGTGGTGTTGCACAATCTACTCCTTATATTGGTCAACCTGCTTACAAAAAAATGGGTGCTGGTGTAGGTTATTCTATAATGACTGGACTTTTTGTTGGAATCTGTGGTTGCTGTGGTCTTGTAGCATTTTTTATTTCATTGATTCCAATGGCTGTTTTAGCTCCTATTCTCTTGTTTGTTGCTCTCGATATTATTGGTCAGGCATTTATTGCTCTTCCAAAGAGATATGCTCCTGCAGTTGCACTTGCATTATTCCCAACAATTGCAAGATTAGTAGCAATTAAGTATGGAATTCCTTCTATTGTTCCTACAGATGTTTTGAATAAAACAATAACAACACCTGGTGATAAACTTCCTGAGATGCTTGTTACATTTGCTGTTGGTAATGGATTTATCATAACTGCTATGCTTTGGGGTGGAATGTTAGCTGAAATGATAGATAGAAATATAAAAAAGGCCTCTATTTATGCAGGTATTTTGGCTTTTCTTTCTTTCTTTGGAATTATCCATTCAGTTGAAACAAATGGTGCTATGTATTTAGTAGGTGAGTTGACAAATAATTTGGGACAAACAATGACAATTCATGTTACATTGGGATATCTCTGTTTAGCTATTTTGTTATATTGTCTTTCTTTCACAAAAGAATCTAGAGTCGCTTATGTTGAAGATGAAGTAGTCCCTGTTGGAGAAAAAGCTACAAAGGCTGAATCTGTTGATAGTAAGGAAGAAGAGGAAGAAGACGAAGAAGAGGAAGAAGACGAAGAAGAGGAAGAAGACGAAGAAGAGGAAGAAGAGGAAGAAGACG
>JBGUKW010000312.1:0-3308 GCA_045114665.1 Candidatus Xenobia bacterium
CAACAATTTCTGCACCTTTATTTTTGAGACGTTGCATAATTCCCTGAACAGAACTCTGTCTAAAATTGTCTGAATTCGCTTTCATAATAAGCCTGTAAACACCGACGACAACTTCTTTTTTGTCATCTTTTTTGGCTTTGTTGAAAACTCTATCAGCTATAAAATCTTTTCTTGTGTCATTTGAATCAACAATGGCTTTTATCATATTTTCTGGAACATCTGAATAATTTGCCAAAAGTTGTTTTGTATCTTTTGGAAGACAATAACCACCATATCCAAAAGAAGGATTATTGTAATGTGTACCAATTCGAGGGTCTAAACAGATTCCGTCAATAATTGACTTTGTGTCGAGATGTTTTAATTCGGCATAAGTATCAAGTTCATTAAAATAACTTACTCTCATTGCCAAATATGTATTTGCAAAAAGTTTTACAGCTTCTGCTTCTGTAAATCCCATAACAAGTGTATCAATATTTTCTTTTACAGCTCCGCCAGCTATCAATTTTCCAAATTTCTCAGATTTTTCTCTCAAAGAATCATCTTTTAAATCTGTTCCAACAATAATTCTACTTGGATATAAATTATCGTATAAAGCTTTTCCCTCTCTCAAAAATTCTGGGCAGAAAATGATATTATTTGAGGAAAAAACTTTTCTTATATGTTCTGTATATCCAACTGGAATTGTTGATTTTATAACAATAATAGCATTTGGATTTACTTCTGTAACAACTTTGATTACTGCCTCTACTGCAGAGGTATCAAAAAAATTCTTGTCAGGATCGTAATTTGTAGGAGTTGCAACAACGACATAATCAGCTTTTTTATAGGCCTCTTCAGGATTATCACAAGTAATCAAATCCAAGTCTTTTGTTGCAAGATATTCTTCTATCTCTTTGTCAACGATAGGAGATTTTTTATTTTTTATAAGCTCTAACTTTTCTTTTACTATGTCAAGAGCATAAACTTTATTTTTTTGTGAAAGCAAAATGGCAATACTTAAACCAACATATCCCATTCCTGCTACTGTAATAACTGTTTTACCTTCCATTAGAACCTCATATTTTTAGAAAAAGTGTCATCAAATTATAATACAAAGTCAATAATATGTCAAATTTTATTTAAAAATTTTTTCCATTTTTGTTTTTTTATATCATACAAATAGACACCTTGCAAACCATTATACTCTTTTATATTTTTCGAACATTTTAGATAGATTCTTTATAAATAAGAAACTTTCTTGACAAAAAATTCCATAAAAAAACTATTCCAGTTGAGCATATTTTAGCTACTGTTTTTAATAAATTTGTATTCATTCCAACAATATCAACAAAAATATACATCAATATAAAATTAAATAACAACCCTAAGGCACTCACCCCAAAAACAAAAAGAAATTCCTTTACTTTTTTCTTTTCATAAGAAGAAGATTTAAATGTAAAAGTCCTGCCTAAAAAATAATTGACAGTTGTTGAAAAAAGGAAAGAGATAAAAACTGCCAACAAATATTGCAAATTTAAAAAATATTCAAGTAGAAAAAATAATATCCATTCTACAAGAGCTGAAATGCCACCAACACAAAAATAAGAAAAAAACTGTTTTATATTTTTTTTATCAAACATCAATAATATACCAAATCAACGATATTTCAAAATACAATAAATAGCTCTAAGACCATCTTTAAATCCGATTTTCTTGCCCTCTTTATTAGTTCTGGGATAATAGGAAATTGGAACTTCTTTTATTTTAACTTTCTTTTTAGCTATTTTTGAAGTAATTTCAGGTTCAAAACCAAAACGCTTTTCTTCAATATTAACAGATTGTATTATTTCTCTCTTGAAACATTTATAACAAGTTTCCATATCTGTCAAATGAAAGCCTGTAAAAATATTTGACAAAAATGTCAAAAATTTATTTGCCAAAATATTTGCCAAATAACCTTTTGCTTTAGAATTCAAAAAACGAGAGCCATAACAGACATCACATTCACCATTATTAAGAGGCTCAACAACTTGTACATATTCATTTGGATCATATTCCATATCAGCATCCTGGATTATGACAAAATCACCTGTAGCATGCTTAAAACCTTCTTTAAGTGCAGCACCTTTCCCCTGATTTACTTCTTGATATACAATCTTACTGACCAAAGGTTTTATTTCTTTCTCCAAAATATCCCTTGTTCCATCTGAAGAACAATCATCAACTACAATAATTTCCTTATTTTTTACAGGTGATTCCAAAACCTTTTCAACAATCTTTTTTATATTATCCTTTTCATTATAGCAAGGAATAACTATTGACAAAACAAAATCACTATTTTCCATAACTATTTACCTCAACATGATCGAACTCAATCACATCATCTCTATTATTAAATAATCTAAATTCAACACCTTTTATATTTTTCTTCTCTATATTTTTAAAATCTAATAATAATTCTATTTTTTCGTCACTGACATTTGAAATACTATAATCTACATTTTCTTTTATATCAAAAAATTTTGAATATACATCAAATTTAGACGATAAAAGATTTTTTCCATATATAATTACTTTATATTTACCCTTCCCAAAACATATATAAGGACCAAAAACAATTCCACCTTTTGACAAAACTAATTTATTCGTCTTTATATTTTTTTTAACATTTTTATTAAAATGAAATCTTTCAAAAGGTAATATAAATAATTTAGATTGATAATTATGATTATCTATAACAAAAGAAGCTAAATTTTTATTATAAACAAAAATTACATAATTTTTTTTATAATAGATAGATGTAGGAACACCAAAATATTTTTTTACTATATCTTGTTTAAAAGAATCTTGTTTAAAAGATTCTATATTTTTAGATAAATCAAACAATATAAAATTAGTATTCTCATTATACCAATTATCTTTACAAAACCAATCACTTTGATAAAAATTATTTTCTATACACTCTAAATGCCTTATTTTTACTTTCCCTTCAGATAAGACTGTAAATACTGAGGATTGCCAAAAACTTGAAAAACCATTAAAAAGTTTTTTTTCTTTTAAAAAAATTACAAGCTCTTTCATCTCTTCTGTTTTTTTATCAAAATTTTTACAATCCAAAGTATTTAATTTTCCTATAAAAGAAAATAAACATAATATTATAAAAAAGATAGTAAATATTTTTTTATTTTTAAATAAACAGCATATATCATCAAAATTACGAATAATTAACCCATTTAAAGCCAAAGGAATTAAGAGCAAATATCTTACCTGATTCATATCAGTAAAAATATTTACCAAGGCAACCAAAACAACAGATAATGATAGCAATA
>JBGUKW010000313.1:0-3564 GCA_045114665.1 Candidatus Xenobia bacterium
TCTGAGTTAAGAACTGTATGGTAGATAAGTAATCCAATTTCTAAAGAATTGGAAGCCAACGTGCTTTAGCCGTTGGAGTGTTCACAAAACAAGGCAATTCGCTGAGGCATGGGTACAATGGGCAAATGCCCATTTGAGTATTTTGGATTTGTAGTTCACCGAACAGGAGGTTTTTTTATGAAAAAAAAATTGCCCTACATGACAATATTATTGTTTACCCTATTTTTAATCATCCTATTTAATTTCAACACAGCCTCATACATTTTTAATCCGGGAGCTTATAAGATGCAGGAAGCTAAAGTGGAATCTTCGGGAATGGATGGATTATTTTCCGTAGTTCCACAGGCTATAGTAACCTATTCTTATAATAAGAAAGAATATAAAACAAAAATACTTGCTTATGAAAAAATATTCAATAAAAATAAGGATTTTCAAAAAACAGTAAATATTGCAATATTAAAGAAATCACCAACCAATATTATGTATATACATAATTTCTTTAGTATTAAGAATATTTTACTTTTATGTGTTTGTGCTTTGTGTGTCATTTTTCTTGGAGGATTCCTAGAAAAAAAACAGTACCTTATTAAAAAAGAAGAAAGGGAAGATGAGGTTTATGATAAAAAAAATAAAGATAACTGATATTTTATTATTTCCATTCCGATTGTTTAAGAAGTTATTCCTGTTTTTATACAGTATATTAAATATCTTATTGGTTATGACTGTTGCATTGTGCTTTTTTGGAATTATCGTTGCTGCAAAAGTATATCCATTATATCAGGAAGCGTCTGAGACAGCATACGAAAAATTGGCAACTTTACAGGATTCTAACTTTAGAATGTTGGAGAATACAGTCATATATGATAAGGATGGGAAGGAACTTGGAGAAGTAAATGCCGGAAATTATAAATATGCAAAGATAACCGATGTATCAAAGTACGTGCAATATGGTTATATAGCAACAGAAGATAAGCGATTTATGGAACATATTGGAATAGATGCTCAAAGTATCATAAGAGCCGGCGTATCTTTAGTCAGACACAATGGAGGTATTACTCAGGGAGGGTCAACCATTACACAGCAAGTCATCAAAAATAATGTGCTTACACAAAAACAGACTTTTAGTCGTAAACTTGTGGAGATAATGATTGCTCCAAAGATAGAACAAAAATATTCAAAAGCAAAAATAATGGAATTTTATGTAAATACCAATTATTACGGAAATGGATGTTATGGTATTGAAACGGCTTCCCGTTTTTATTTTGGCAAGCATTGTAAAGATTTAACTCTTGCTGAGGCAGCTATGCTATGCGGTGTTTCAAATAGCCCTAACAATTATAACCCCATAAAAAGTATGAAATTAGCAAAAGAAAAAATGGAACAGGTTTTGGAAAATATGTTACATGAAGGTTATATTTCAGAGAATCAATATGAGAAAGCCATAAAAGAAAAAATTAAAATTGTTGCTATTGTAGACGAGTATGATAATGATAATTATATGGTAAGTTACGCTCTGTACTCTACTGCCTTAGAGTTGATGAAAAAAGATGGTTTCGAATTTAAGTATGTATTTTCTGATAAACAGGAAGAAAATGATTATAAAGCTAAATATGAAAAAGCATATGCAGAAAAGGCAAGTTTATTACGTGGTGGAGGATACAAAATTTACACCTCTTTTGATAAAGTGTTACAAAACAAATTGCAGAAAGCCGTGGATACTCAATTAAGTTCCTATACACAAAAACAAAAAAATGGAAAATATGCATTACAGGGGGCTGCTGTTTGTGTAGATAATAAAACCGGGTATATTACAGCCCTTGTTGGTGGTCGTGGGAAAAAAGATGAATTTAATCGTGCTTTTTTAGCAAAAAGACAACCCGGCTCCAGCATCAAACCTTTACTTGTTTATGGTCCGGCCCTTGATGAGGGAGTAGCTACTCCGTCTACTGTTTATGATGACAGAGAAGTTTCTTATCATGGATGGTCCCCATCCAATAGTGGGGGAGGACATCGGGGAGCAATGTCTGTAAGGGAAGCTTTAGCGAGAAGTGTTAATACTATCGCATTCCAGCTGTATAAAGATACTTCGCCTTCTGTAGCACTAGGATATCTTGATAAAATGCAATTCAGTACAGTAGCTTATGCTGATACAAAGGCCATGTCATTATGTCTTGGTGGATTTACCAATGGAGTAAAAGTTGTTGACCTTGCGAAAGGATATTCCACAATCCCTATGGGCGGACAATATTCAGACAGGACCTGTATTAAATATGTTATCCATGAAACAAAAGGTGAAATTATAAAAGAAAAAGATATCACTGATACACAACATGAAGTTTTTTCTAAAGATACCTCTTTTATGATGTGTGACATGATGCAGGGGACTTTAAGAGAAGAGTACGGAACTGCTCATCGTATTTACAAGCAAAAAATGGTCGCAGGCGGTAAGACCGGAACAACATCTTCCAATAAAGATGCCTGGTTTTCTGGATTCTCAAAATACTACACATGCAGTGTATGGATTGGCTATGATACACCTCAGGTCATGCAGGGAATGTATGGAAACACCGTACCAGCAAAGATATGGAACACTTTTATGACTGGAATCGACAAGAATATGACTCACTCTGATTTTGAAAAACCATCTACGATAAGTTTAAGAAGGGCTTCGGGAACTTCATATTATGGAAAAGATATTTCAATCTCTCACAATAAGGAATGGTATCTTACAAGAAAGCCAGGAACAGAGTGGTATTCAAATCTCAATGATGAAATACTTGAAAAAAAGAAAAAAGAGGCTGCTATTGAAAAAGCATTTTCTATTGCAAAACCAAAGGCAGAAGATTTTATTCTTTACAAAATTGGTTCCGTAGAAGAAGCTCTTGGGCTTGATTCTAAGTATGCGGAGGTAATCTCCAGTTTGGATGGGGTAGGAGATAATTATAAAACAAAAAAATTAAAGGAAGAAGTTTCTGCGCATTATGACAAACTAAAAGTAGCTGTAAAATCAAAATGGAAAAAATACATTAAAGAATATAATGAGACTGAAGCAAGAAAAAAACAAGACCAGGAACAAATGGCTATAGAAGATTCTAAACAAAATGCATCTAATGCATTACGTCAGAATAGAATCAGCAAAGCAGAGTGGTATTTAACTGAATTATACAAAAGAAAATATAATACAGATATTACGCAGCTTCTTTATTCAGATGCAAAAATTTCTATTGAAAGATTAAAAGGTTATTCTGTTTATACTTCTTACAAAAATAGATTACAAAACGTGAAAAAATATATCGACGGTCTTCCTTTAGAAATTGAACAACCTCAATATCCAAAGGATAATGAAGATACTTTGGATATTAATAAAAATAAATACAATGACGAAAAACAGCAGCTGAACGAAAAAACAAATACCAAGTCCTCTTTCTCAATGAAATAGGAAAGCGTGCAACTGGAAACGGAGAACAGGTCACTATCCACTAGGTCTTTGACACTAAAATAGCCACGCAAGCCCACTCCTTTAGGTGTGGGTTAGTGGCTCAACAATATAAATTATTCAATAAA
>JBGUKW010000314.1:0-2951 GCA_045114665.1 Candidatus Xenobia bacterium
GGAGATGCTTCGGGAGCAAGAGTTTTAGGAGGTTATTCTGAGGTCATTTCAAAGAGAAAATATAACATGTTTTTTGTCGTAAATTCTTCAAGACCTTTTATGAGAGATTTTGATTCGGCTTTATTGGCATTAAAAGATATAGAAAATATGTCGGGACTAAAAGTAACTGGGATAGTAAATAATACTCACATGATGTGGAATACAACTTTGGAAATTTTTGAAGAAGGTAGGTGGATTTCAAAAAAGTTGTCGTCTGAATTGAATATTCCTTTTGTGTTTAGCTGTGTGAGTATTGATTCTATTTTAGAAAAAAGAGATTTTTATGATGAAAATCTTTTTAAAATGGATTTGTATTTTTTGAGTGAAATCTAAAAATTATAATATGATGTAGGAGTGATTTCAAATGGCAAAAATTGAAGTCGATCCCGAGAGATGTAAAGGATGTCTTCTCTGTGCAGAGTTTTGTCCCAAAAAGATAATAAAGGCTTCAGATACTTTAAATTCTAAGGGATATTATCCAGCTATGCAGATCGAATCTGAAAAATGTATTGGCTGTGCTATTTGTGCAAAGATGTGTCCAGATGTGGCGATTAGTGTATTTAAATAAAAGAAGGTAAATAAAATGGGTGAAAAAATTTTGATGAAGGGCAATGAAGCCATAGGAGAAGCTGCTATTTCTGCTGGTTGTCGTTGTTTTTTTGGCTATCCCATAACCCCACAGAGTGAATTGCCTGCATTTCTCGCTAAAAAAATGCCACTTGTAGGTGGTGTTTTTCTACAAGCAGAAAGTGAAATAGCTGCAATTAATATGGTTTATGGTGCTGCAAGTGCAGGAGTTAGAGTTATGACTTCCTCTTCAAGCCCTGGTATTAGTTTAAAACAAGAAGGTATATCATATATTGCAGGGGCAGAATTACCTGTACTTATATGTAATGTTCAAAGAGCTGGGCCAGGTTTAGGAACAATACAGCCCAGTCAGTCTGATTATTTTCAGGCTGTAAAGGGTGGTGGGCATGGCGATTATAGATTGATCGTTCTTTCTCCATCTTCTGTTCAAGAAGTTATTGATTTAATAAGACTTGGATTTGATCTTGCTGATAAATACAAAACCCCTGCTATGTTTTTAGCAGAAGGTATGTTGGGGCAGTTAATGGAACCAGTTGATTTAGGAGATTACAAGCCAAATATTCCTGAAAAGCCATGGGCTTTGACAGGTTGCAAAGGCAGAGAAAAAAATATTGTAACTTCCCTTTGGATTGATCCTGAAGAACTCGAAAGACATAATTTAGCACTTCAGCAAAAATATGCAATGATAAAAGAAAATGAGCAAAGATGGGAAGATTTTAAATTTGATGACGATGCAGAATATTTGATAGTTGCTCATGGTACTATGGCAAGAATTGCAAAATCAGCTGTTATAAAAGCAAGAGAAGAAGGAATTAAAACTGGATTGATTAGACCTATTAGTCTGTGGCCATATCCAGAAAAAGCCTTTACTAATTTGAAAAATATTAAAAAAATTCTCGTAGTTGAAATGAGTATGGGACAGATGGTTGAAGATGTAAGACTTTCTGTAAATGGTCGTGTTCCAGTTGAATTTTTTGGTAGAGCTGGAGGCATGTTCCCAACTGTCAATCAGATACTTGGAAAATTGAGGGAAATTTCAGAAAAGGAAAATTAGATATGCAAAAGATATTTGGAATGCCAGAATCATTGACAGCTAAACCCTTCAGTTTTTGTGCAGGCTGTACTCATGGAATTATTCATAGATTAGTTGCTGAAGTCATTGATGAGCTTGGCATAAGAGAAAATGCTATAGGTGTTGGATCTGTAGGTTGTAGTGTCTTTTCTTATGAATTTTTTGATGTTGACATGGCAAGTGCTTCGCATGGAAGAGCTCCTGCTGTTGCTACTGGTATAAAGAGAGCAAGACCAAATAATATAGTTTTCACGTATCAAGGAGATGGCGATCTTGCTGCTATAGGTACTGCTGAAATCGTCCATGCTGCTGCAAGATCAGAAAAGATAACAGTCATTTTTGTAAATAATGCTATTTATGGAATGACTGGCGGACAAATGGCTCCTACAACTGTTTTGGGACAAAAAACAGAAACTACACCTTATGGAAGAACTGTTGAAAATCAAGGTTATCCTGTCAAGATGTCAGAGATGTTATCTACTCTCGATGGTTCTAATTTTATAGAAAGAGTTACTGTTGTAACTCCTGCTTATGTAAATAAAGCAAAAAATGCAATTAAAAAGGCTTTTCAATACCAAATTGATGGCAAAGGATTTAATTTGGTAGAGGTGCTTTCAACTTGTCCTTCTTGTTGGGGCATGCCACCATTAAAAGCTATGGATTGGCTAAAAGAAAATATGTTACCTGTTTTTCCGCTTGGTGTATATAAAGATAATGGAAATAAATAAACTGTAATTTTGGAGATCTTAAAATGCATGAAGAAATGATGATTGCTGGATTTGGTGGACAGGGCGTTCTTTTGATTGGTCAATTAATAGCACAAGCTGCTCTTGTTGAAGATAAAAATGTCCTTTGGATGCCTGCCTATGGACCAGAAACAAGAGGCGGATTTGCAAATTGTACAGTTATGGTATCTGATTCAGATATTTATTCACCTGTAACAACCGAGCCAACAGCTATGATAGTAATGAATCTTCCTTCTTTGAATAAGTTTGAAAGAAGTGTAAAAGAAGGCGGTTTCTTATTTGTAAATAAATCTCTTGTAAATAGAGAAGTATTTAGAAATGATATAGATAGTATTTGTGTTCCTGTAACAGAGATAGCTCGTGATTTGGGAAATGTAAAAGCTGCCAATATGGTTGCACTTGGTGGATTTATTGCAAAAAAGCCTATTGTTGAATTTAAAACTTTGATTGATTGTCTCCCAAAAGTCTTTAAGGGGACAAAAGAAAAATCGATTCCTTTCAATAAA
>JBGUKW010000315.1:0-5452 GCA_045114665.1 Candidatus Xenobia bacterium
ATATCTGAGTTAAGAACTGTATGGCAGATAAGTAATCCGATTTCTAAAGAATTGGAAGCACGCCACTTTAGTGGTGTGAGTGTTCACGATTAAATTTCTTGTGTGGACAAAAAAGTTGTGCCTAAATGATAGTGCTCAACTTTTTTTTGTTTGTGCAAAAGTTTTTCAAAAAACTCATATTAAAAGTAGAAGCGCATACTAGAAAAAAAGAAAGGCATGGTGTTTTTATGAATGAAGAATTAATCTTTAACCTGATAAATGACTGCAACGGGGTTGATGGGGAAGGAGAATCAAAATCTATTGTTTCTCTAAGCATTGAACGGTGGGACGTTCAAAATGAAAAAATTACTCCACTTAATAACTACACTTCAATGAAGGCTAGTGTTGAAATGTTTTCTGTAAAAGAAAAATATATGATGGTCGATTTGCATTTTTTGAATTCTAAAATAACAGATTTAAGAATGCTTTGGAAACTAGCTGAAAAACGGATTGATGATATACCGGAAAATGGGAAAATCATTACAGTAAAACGGCTGACTATCACTCCGAAGAACTTTAAAGGCTACTACATGGACTTGGTCGTTCCTATTTTTTGGACTTTACAACCAATGGAAATAAATGGAGAAATAAATACAATCCGTTTTTTATTTGACCTTGAAGATGTTAATTTTTATTATTCTGATGAAATCGATGTTGATAAGATTAAATTACAGATTGATATGGATGTTGCCCAAAAAGAAAATGAAACTGAGGATACATTGCAGAATGATAACGATACCATAAAAATTTTTAAATAGCAGGAAGGGGGCGTTTTGCCGTGCTATACACATTTAATGAATTAAAAACAGAATTACAATGTGACAGCAAAGACTTGCAAAAAATTTTAACACCAAAATATCATCTGTTTGCCCCTATCTCACAAACGATAGGCGGTGAACCTTTATATTCTGAGGACACTCTTGAGTTTTTAAAAAAAGATTTTTCTAAATACTTAGCCAAATGTGTTGAAATGGAAAATGAATTGAGAGCAGCCGTAAAAGAACGTAAGGAAATGAATAAAGAAAAACTAGAAGAATCCTATGAAAGAGGACTTGAGGACGATTTTAGCCAGGAAAGTTCTGAAAATGATGTTCCCGAAGAAGAAAATTTGGAAAATTTTGAAGATTTAAAAGAAAATGTAGACGAGCCTGGTGAAAACGATTTTTTAGATGAAGTTCCTTTTAATGAAAAAAAAGAAAAGAAACATAGTAAGAAGAAAAAAAAGAAAAACAACATTCATAAAGGAGAGTACAATTCTCATAAAGAAGAGTATAATTCTCCTCAATACAAGAAAGATGATTTAGAAAAATATCAAGATGATTTTTCACAAAGTCAAAGACAATATTCGGAACGATATGAAAGGAAAAGAGAGACTGCATATCAAGAAGAAAGAAAAATACAGGAAGCAAAAGAACATTATTTATCTCATGAGCAATCAGAGACACGATATAGTAATCAGCAAAAGAAAAATGAAAGCTATTTTCATCCAGAAGCAGAACAAAAAACAATCCCTGTTTATTTTAATGATGAAAAAAAACAGGAAGAACACCAAAATCCAGATGAAAAAGAACAGTCCGATTACTCTTTTAAAACAAAACAAAAACCGGATTACCAAGAACAATCAGAATATAAAACCTACCAAAAACAGCCTGACTCACAATATTCTTCTTTTGATGGGGTGGAAAATAAAAGCAAAAATACCGGATTTTACACAAATGCAGAAAAAGAATATTTGAATACAAAAAAAACATACAGACCGTCTATTCCTACAGAAGACAATGAAAAATCGTCTTATGGCTCAAATCCTATATACAATGTGTCTGTTGACGAATATGGTAATGAAATCCAAAAAGTCAAAAAAGAAGATATTATTACAATCGGTGGAAATACCAGTGTGCGGGTAGATAGTGCTGATTCTTTACATCAAGAATATCATGAAAATAAGCCAAAAAATCCGGTCAGTGATTGGAAAATAGCAAACCCTTCCGGTTCCATCCTTACCGGAAGCATTACACGGCAAGATTCCCTCGGTAAAACAGGAACTGTAAAAATTGGGGATGGAAACAGCATCCTTGCTTACATGAATGGCTCTTCTTCCAATCTCAACAAGAAACAACAAGATAGTCACCCGGTTGTTAAAAAACCTCTTGTCCAAAAATTATATCAGACGGGAAGTTTTGTTTCATTAGCAGGATTAACAACTGAGCAGGAACTTTACGCAGAAGAAAAACAAAAAAAAGCTGCATATTATATCAAACCAAGTTCTGATACTTCTCACCCCTATGATGTAAAAAGAGTATTAGTGTCTTCAACAATACACGATAAAAGTTTTATTGTTCCATCTAAGGACAAGAGAACAATCCCTCCCCTTCATAAGATAACTTATCGTGACCCTGCAAAAATAGGTTCCCTTAAAGTTATGGATACAAAAATAAGTGGTTCCGTAACAAGACCAAGTTTTCGAGGTAATCTCACGGAGATAAAAAGCCAACAAAGAATTATTTTAAAACGATATTCTGAGAAGATGAATAAAAAATTAAGTTTTTCTTTATCTCAGACTATGCAACAATTCTGTGTAGACGCATCTGGAATTAATCGATTAGACACGCAACAGGGGTGGCATAAATTAAGAAACTGGAGTCGTTATGGAACCGGAGCTTTGACCGGAACCGGTTATCTAATGACTGCCGGAGCTCTTTACAATAAACTAAATGGTTTAAATGTTATAGGCGATTTTGAAAATTCATTTCGTGATTTACGTCTTATCAGCCCGAAATTTAATTTCGGAAAATTTTCCGGAAATAATATTTCACAAATTTATGGATTAACAAATAAGTATTTTATGCAAAAATATAGCATAAATCTGGCAAAAATGAGTGACAAAAATATCCTTGCCTTTTTAAACAGTACAAAAGGATTATCTGCATCTGAACGTGAAATGTTAAGTCATTATCGAAAAATATTTGAAGCAAACAAATTTTCTTGTGATGGTGGGCATTCTTTGAAAAACTATTCCCGTTTATTGATGTCATCTGCTTTAGGAATGATGCGCGGAACAGATGCTTATGACGGAGGAATGCTTTTATATCGTTCTGCAAATACCGTAAAATCCATCATCCGCATGAACCTGCAACTTAATCATATGGTAGTATCGCCCCTTGCTAAAAAAGCTGCTGTCCGCGTTGCAAAAAGCATGGAAGAAAATAGCAGATTAGGTGCAAAAATAGTAACACATGTCCGCGAAGTAAAAGTAAAAAAAGAAAATATCCGAATAAATAAAAGAAATTTGAAGGACGCAAACAAAGCAGCCCGTATAAAAAGAAGAAAAGACCGAAATATCAGAATAAAAAAATATTTAACGAATAAAACGCGTATAGGGCGTGGCCTTACAACTGTATCGAATTCCATAAAAAAAAGAATGGCTAAAGTTGCATCAACAAAAGCAGGTCTTGTGGTCACAAAAGGATACAAAGCCTTAGGTAAATCTTTGAATCTTGCAAAAGAGAGTTTTGGTAAATTATTAAGTAAAATAAATGCGTTTGCTCTGTACGCTAAAATAGCGATTGCTGTCATCATTGCCATCTATGTATTTGGTCAGTTGGCTCTTTATGGTATCGGTGTCTTGGGTGTCGGCTTTTTTGATAGTCTTGGTCCAATCACAAAAAAGGTGGTAAGTGTTGTTTCCGGTGTCGATTTAAGTACAAAGGAAACAAGTAAAAATCCAACCGAAAAACAGGAGAATGAAGCTATTGTAAAATACATAAAAAGATTAAAGAAGAAGAACGATGATTGGTATGACAGTACCAAAGATGAACAAAAAAAATCCCCAAAAACAGTCAATGGAAGTCCTGTCATTGGAGGAGATAATCCGGAAACCGGAAAAAAGAGTGAGGAAATAAAAAATTGGACCGAAGTTTTTTATGAATCATATAATGGTAATGCTATTGGCGTAAAAACGATGAAAACAGCAAATCCTCTTTTGCCGTTTTTACAAACAGAATGGCAAAGACCATATTTTATTGAAGGTGAAAATATGACCTTATTTGACACGGCTGCTAATACAAAAGCTATATTTGCTCTTGCAAATTCACGTTATCAGGGTCGTATCTATGAAAATTATATAGAGGCTTCTCAATGGACAGATAAAATATTTAATGCTTCTCATGTTATCAGTGATAAGTGTTCGGAAGTATATCAATGTGGAGGTTGCAAAACGCTTATTTATTCTTGTCGTTCAAAAGATGAGAAAAAGGATTTGTCTACTTTTAAAGATTCTACTGGAAATAGCTATGGTTTCCTTGAAAGTGATGATAAAGGAAAGATTGATAATCATGATGGAGAAGGCTGTACTGCTTTTTATTGTAATCCAACAAATGCTTATGATAAAAAGTCATGGAAATGGAAAACTGCTCATTACAAAAAATATGGATGTAAAAAACAATCCGGTGGATTTACGGAACAAAAGAAAAAGAAAGTAAAAGGCTTGTCTGATGAAGAAAAAGAATTATTTGAAGAATTAGTAAATGTTTCGCAAGGTGGCTATCTAACTAAAAACAGTATTAAAAATATCGTAGATAAATATAATAAAAAAGTTGATAAAGAAAATAAAAAAATTGATGATGCTTTAAATAGCACTCCTTCTCCAAACAGTACGCCTGCCCCAAATGTTGCTCCTACAACAATTCCTGAAAAGAAAAATAAGGTTCGTAATCCTTTAAGTTTGGTTACTTTTCCGGATTTAAAAAAAGACGGAACAACGATGAAGAGCGATATTAAAAGCGATACGACTGGAAAAAATGTAAAATTACGATTATACAAGGGCAAAACAAAAGGGTATGGGTTTGATAAAGATTATAATATAATCCAATGGAACTCTTATACTGCCGGTTATTGTCCCGGACACTATGGTTGCCCTGGTAACCATAAGAAAAAATATTGTATGGGGCATGTGGATTTAACGGTAAGATTTGCAGCAGCCGGGCTTGGAAAAGATGAGTACAATGGATTACAAAAAGACGATAATGGAACTATACCTTATCAAAAAGGTAAATTATTTAATTTTGATAAATATAAATATCCAAAATCTTTTTACAATCCTTCTGTTGATGAAAAAGCAGCTGAAGATGATTACACAAAACGTACATGGAGCGGTTGGACGGATAGCGGACAACGCGGTCTTGCTTATGATATTTATAATTCTGACTGGGAAAAAATGGGCTTTCCTGACTATGACACTTCTATAGAAGCAGGAGAGTTTGACCAGGATGTTTATGAAGATAATTCTTTTGATGCAGAATCTACGGATTTCTTGGAATCCGGTACATACGGTGAAGCTGCTTATAAATATTATTGTGACCATTTGCTTGGGGCAAAATATAGTCAGAGTGCTCGTTTTGGTCCATCTTATGATTGT
>JBGUKW010000316.1:0-18777 GCA_045114665.1 Candidatus Xenobia bacterium
ATGCAAATAGTCCAACTTCTATTTCACATTTTTTCATTTTTAGAAGAAAATCAAAAATTTCTTCGTCATTTTCACCAAGTCCGACAATTACATGTGTCGTAATTTTTCCTTTAAATGTGTTACCAGCTTTTTCCAAAAATTCGATATGTTTTTTAAAAGATTTTTTCTTTATTTTTTCAAAAAGAGTTTCAGAAACACAGTCCATTGGAATAGATATTCTATCTGCTCCTGAATCAAAAATTTCTTGTAAATCATTTATTGAAATCGTTCCTATTGAACAACTAACTTGTATTGGTGATTTTGATTTTATTTCTTTTATAAGTTCTTTGAGATTATTTACAGTGTCTTTTTCACAAACTGTTTGGAAACAAACTCTTTTTAATTTATTTTCGTTATATAATGATTTTATTCTATCAGATATTTCGTCAAAGTCGTATTCGGGCCAAGAAATCCTCGATAATTTTGTCTCGGCTTTTCCACTACCTCTTGAACAAAATGCACATGAATTTTGGCATTTTTTGCCTGTTATTAAATATGCTGTTGTTGGAAAGCAATCACATTTTGAATTATTAAATCCCATTAATGTTGCAGTTCCATAAGATACCCCTATTTTCAAATTATACAGCACTCCTCTTCTTTTTTGACAGTTATGTTTAAATTTTTCATTTTGTTTTCAAATTTTGAAGATGGCATAGTTATTTTTTTAAATTCGTATTTTACACAGAGGTCTTCAAGGGATGAAATATATCTGCCTCGTGGATGCATACAACCTAAAATAAAATCTGTATTTGGCATTTTTTTTCTTGCATAATTTAAAAAAACATCTATTTCATCAAGTGAGGGAGGAGAACATTTTTCAAATAATGTCCCTTTTGTTGGAATGAAAACTAAAAATATAAGGTTTTTTAAATCATATTTTGACAAAATGTCTATAGAATTGTATTCACCTTTTATTTTACCTTCAAGCAATCCCAATGTTATATGGACTTCTGGTTCTTTTATTTCTCTTATATTTTCAAAAGTTGTTATATAATCTTTTGCTGTGAAATTGGCATGATATACTTTTAATATTGTCTCTTCATCTGATACAAAATCTATAGAAATTTTATCAGCCAAAGGGCAGATTTTAAAAATTTTATCCTTTGGCATTATTCCTGTATGAATGTTTATTTTTAGTCCCCAATTTTTTATTATCTCTATTTCTTCTTTATATTCATCGAGTGGAACATAACCTTCTTTAGTCATTCCTCCACTTATCAAAACAGATGTGAAATCTCTTTTTCCAAGTTCTAATGTGTCTGCTATTCGTTCCATTGAGCGAAGATATTTTCTTCCACAGTGTGAACAATTTAAAAAACATCTGTGTCCTGTTACAGAAATTGATTTTGTTTTAAATGGGAAAACGGATGTTATTTCTTTCATTTTTTGATTTTTATCTTGCTTTTCATATTTTGACCAACATAAACATCTATTCCATCAACTATTGCTTCTGCTATTTTTTGTTGATAAAAATTCTCGTTTAATAATTTTGCTTCTTCATCATTGCTGATAAATCCGAGTTCAAGAAGTACTGCAGGGATTTTTGATTTTGAAACAACAAAGAAATTATCCTGTGAAATTCCTCTGTCTGTTCTTCCTGTTTTTCCTATAAGTGCAAATTGTATGTTTTTTGCAAGTTCTTTATCTACGGCTTTGTACCAGTGGGTAGATATACCATTGGCTTTTGTATTTATTGCTGCATTTATGTGAATACTTACAAAAATATCGGCTTTTTGACCTGCTTTTACTCTTGCACCAAGCTCTTCATTATCTGGAGAACCTTTGTAAGAGACATCTCTGTCTGTCTCTCTTGTCATTATTACATTAAATCCCTTTGTTCTTAAAAGGTCTGCTACTTTTAGAGAAATTGAAAGAGTTAGATTTTTTTCAGCTAAATCTAATCTGTTATTTACAGCTCCAAAATCACCGCCACCATGTCCTGGGTCTATACAGATATTCACTCCGTCTGGATCGTATTGTATAACTTTTTTATCAGTGTATCCATAGCCTGACATGACAAGCATAGAAGGTGATAATGCTGTTGAGTAAAATTTAAAAGTAACACTTGTATTACTATTTTTTACTATGTCAAATCTTGAAGGCTTTTTTAAATCAACTACGATTCTTGAAGCTCCGTCTGGACCTGGTTCGAATTGAGCTGATCTGATTTTATCTGCAATTGAACAATTATGGATTGAATATTCTTTTTGTTTTAAATTCATTTTACAGGCTTGAATATCTATTATAAATCTGTTATCAGGAATTTTCATTCTGAGCCATTTATAACTAAAAGCGTCAGAAGTATTTATTTTGAGTTCAAGTCTATCTGGAAATGTGTCTATATCCAAAGAATCGAGACTGATTTGATTGTGCATTGATATTTTTATTGCTTCATCTGCCTGTTCTTTTTGAAGACTTATTGCTTTTCTTCTTCCTTCTGTCGTCTTAGGAATAGGTATAGTTGCAACTCTTATTGATGAAGTGTAATAAGGATTTTTTGTTTTATCTCTATCATCTTGCGTTGTCTGTTCTATTTTTTCTTTGTCTTTGCTTATTAAATCATCGTCATCGTTATTTTTTTGATTTTTGGGATTAACTTTTTCTTCTTTTTTTTCTTTATCTTTGTTATTTTTCTCTTGTTTGTTTTCTTTTATTACAGTTGTATTATTACTTGTTATTTGAGTTGTGCCAGTTCTTTCTGTTGCTATTGAAATTGAATTATAATTTGGTCTTGTATTTTTTTTCAATACTATATTTTGTGTGCTATTTATTGATATTTCTGTTATTATGTCATTATCTGTGTTTTTTGATGAGATTGTTATATTGTCAGGAATTATTCCGTTTTTTTCTATTTTTATATTGTTTGGAGCATAAGTATTTTTTAGTGTGATAATATTTGTCATTACATTCTTTTTTGTTTTTATGTCTGATTTAGATATATTACCACCTGATTTTATTATTATTTCTTTTTCTGTTATTTCAATAGAAGATAGTTGGGGGGCAATTATACACTTTTCTGATTCTGGTTCGAACGAATAAAAACAGGAACAGGTTTCTGCAAGATCATAAGCACTTATAAAAGTTTCGTCTGAAATGTCATTTTCTATTACTTTAATGCTGTCATTTCGTGAAAGTTTAAATTCTTTTTTTGAAAAAGATCTCAATTCTGTAGATGTATTTTTACAGATATTTTTGAATACTTGTAAATTTATTGATATATACAATTTTCCTGAATCTGAAATTGTTGCAGGTTCTTTAAATTTTTGTCCAAAACAGTTTATTTCTACTGTTGTCAATTCATCAGCTCTTGATGTGCCAGTTACAATGATTAATAATATTATTTGAATTAGTAAAATAAATTTGATTCTGTTAAACATAATAAATACCCCTCTTCTTAAAATTCAATATTGTACTTTATTTGTTTAAATTCCTTCATATCACATAAAATAAAATAAATTTAATATATTATAAGAGGAAAAATAAAATAAATAAACAAAAATAATAATTAAGGTAAATAAGAGATTTTTTAGAAAAACAACTATTTTCTCTAAGGGTATGGGAAAATATGGGAGGAATTTTTTATGAATGAAAATATAACCGCTAAAGCAGGCGGAATTTTTCTTGAAAAAATGGTTAAAGCAGGTTTGTCAAATAGAGAAGAGATTAGACAAGCACCAAAAGAAGATTTGATGAAAGTTCCTTCAGAAGAGCTTGAAGAAACTCTTCCTGATATAGAACAAATACAAAATATTCCTCAACAGGAAGAACAACCTGTACAACCAAGAAAAACTTTAAAACAGTCTTCTAAAGCCTCATTGGCACAACAAAAAAATTCTGAACTTTCAAAACCAGTAGTACAATTTAAGCCACGTATTGCTAAAATAAAAGTAATTGGAGTTGGTGGAGCTGGTTGTAATGCAATAGAAAGAATGATGGAAGATATACCTTCTAATATTGATTTTATTGCCATGAATACAGATTGCCAAGCTTTAAAAGAAAGTCATGCACCAACTAAAATTGTACTTGGTGAAAAAGTAACAAAAAGAAGAGGAGCTGGGGCTATACCAGAGGTTGGAAAAAGAGCTGCAGAACAAAATGTAGATGAGATTGAGAAATGTATTGCAGGGGCTGATCTTGTTTTTATAACAGCAGGTATGGGAAGAGGTACTGGAACTGGTGCTGCTCCACTTGTTGCAGAGATTGCAAAGAAGACAGGGGCTTTGACTGTTGCAATAGTAACAAAGCCATTTGCTTTTGAAGGAATGAAAATGATGAATATTGCAAGAAATGGTATTGCCGATCTTGCAGAAAAAGTTGACACAATAATAATAATTCCTAATGACAAATTGCTTGGAATAAATAAAGATATAACATTTTTGGATGCGTTTAAAAAGGTAGATGATATACTGAGATATGGTGTTAGAGGTATATCAGATATTCTAAGTGGCACGGGTATAATAAATGTTGACTTTGCAGATGTTCAATCTATATTGCAAAAAGGAGGAGCTTCCCAAGTCGGTATTGGTTTTGGAACAGGTCCAGATAGAGCAGTATTGGCCGCTCAGGATGCTATTTATAGTCCACTTCTTGAAACTTCTATTGATGGATCAAAATCTATTTTGTTCAACATTACTGGCGATTCTAATATGACATTACATGAAGTAAGAACTGCAGCAGATATAATCGTAAATGCAGCAGATCCAGATGCAAAAATAGTATTTGGCTCAGTCATAGATGACAATATTCAAGATGGAGCAATGGCAATTACTGTTATTGCTACTGGACTTATGGGAGAAAGTGATACATTAGAAGATAATTCTTCAGATGATGATTTATCTTATGATAATTATCAGCAACCTACATCCATATTTTCTTCAAGTTTTAGAGAATCATTGGATAACAGTAAAAGAGCTTCTTCACAAAGTCAGGCAAATGCTTCTTATAACAATATTACAGACGATGATGATTTACCGCCATTTATAAAACTCAGAAAAAATAAAGGTAATTAAAAACCGAAAGGAATGACATTTTAAAAATGAGTGATAATACAGAAGATAAAGATAAGGGAACATCTAAATTTAAAGGTTCTTTGAAGGCATCTAAAGCCACATGTCCTTTTATCAGACCTGCCCGTATAATGAAAGAGGGTAAAATGACAGATGTCAAGCTCTGTACTGCTTATATTCCAGGTTTTGAAGTAAAAGATGATAGATATATATGCGAACAATGTAATGTTCCTGATATGGGGGTAAAAGAGACGAGATGTCGTTCTTTTCTTCCTATGTCTATAGAAGAAGATTTGCCTACTAAATGGTATTGCAGATTGCTTGGAACAAAAGATATACAAGAAGAGCAATGTAATCCTGAACATTGTCCTCATTTTGAAAAGATAGAGCGTTTAAAATGGGAAATTGGTAAAATTGGAGCAAAATCTTCTAAAAATATTGAAGAAATACCTGAGAAACCAAAAGAGAAAAGAAAATTGATTCCAAAAGGTTCTATGTTGAAAAGACAAAATCCTAAGAATCAAAAGTCGAGTGGATATGGTAGTTATGGCGATTATGATGATTCTGGAGACGATTACGGCGGTTATTTCTTTTAATTGAATAATAAAAAAAACTGACTTCTAAAATAGAAGCCAGTTTTTTTTATGTGATTGTTATTTTACTAAATGTATTGCCATGCCGTCTCTTAATTTAGGTTCAAACCAAGTTGATTTTGGAGGCATTATTTTTCCAGCATCTGCTACATCTATCAAATCTTTTATTGAAGTTGGATATAGGGCAAATGCTACTACAAATTTTCCTGAGTCAGTGAGTTTTTTCAACTCTCCATTTCCTCTTATGCCACCAACGAAGTCAATATTTTTGTCTTCTCTTGGTTTCTTTATTCCCAAAATTGGATCGAGAAGATTGTTTTGAAGTATTGAGGCATCAAGTGATTCAACAGGGTCTTTTTCATCATAAGAATCAGCTTTTGCTGTTATGATATAGCCTTTGTGGTCGATATACATGCCAAAATCATGCTTCTTTTCAGGCATTGGAACTTCATCTGAACATTCTTTTATTACGAATTTATTTTCGATTAATTTGAAGAATTCTTCTTTTGTATGTCCGTTTAGATTTTTGACAACTCTGTTATAAGCCATTATATTCATTTCACTTGCTGGGAATATAACAGACAAGAAGAAGTTATATTCTTCATCACCTTTATGCTCAGGATTTGTATCTTTCATCATGTTTTTGACACGCATTGCTGAAGCACTTCTGTGGTGACCATCTGCAACATACATTACATCAATAGCTTTAAATTCTTTTTCGATCTTATTTATTTCTTCTGGATTGTCGATGAGCCAAAGAATATGTCTTATTCCATCATTACTTGTAAAATCATATTCACTTTGACGAGATTCGATTTCGTTGAAAATCTTTTTTAATTCATCTCTGTCTTTATAGACTAAAAAGACTGGACCTGTATTTGCCATTGTTGCATATATGTGTCTTGTTCTGTCATCTTCTTTGTCTTTTCTTGTCAATTCATGTTTTTTGATGATATTTTTCTCATATTCATCAACACTTGCACAAGCTACAAGACCTGTTTGGGCATGGAGTTTGTCGCCTATTGGCATAATCTGCTTATAGAGATAGAAGATTGGTTTTTCGTCCTGTATCAAAATACCATCTTTTTCAAATTGATCCATATTTTCTTTTGCTTTTTCATAAACTCTGTCATCATATTGATTTATATCAGGATCTAAATCAATTTCTGGTTTTGTGACATGAAGAAGACTTATTGGATTGTCTTTTGCAAGTTGTTTGGCTTCTTCTGTGTTTAGAACATCATAGGGTGGACAAGTTACTAATGAAGCATTTTCACTTTTCGGTCTTAGACCTTTAAAGGGTTTTACAATTGCCAATTTCGGATCTCCTTTGACTTTATTATTGATAAAAAATATATTATTTATTTATTTTTAATAACCTTTTATTTTTCAAAATAAATTATATTATAAAAAAGATTGACAAATTAAAATAAATAAATATAATATTACTTATGAGGTTTTAAAGTTAGTTTTATAAATTTACTTTTAGTACCGCGGGGGATAGCGGGAAAGGCTTCCTCATAAAAAGCCATAGCCTATATAGGAAAACCGTCTTTTAGGCGGTGTCCTTTTAATTTTTTGTTATGAAAGGATATAAAAAAATGGCAGCAGTAGTAGATCCCGGCAAATGCGTTGGTTGTGGAAGCTGTGAATCAGTTTGTCCAGTAGAGGCTATCAAAGTTCAAGAGTCAGTTGCAAAAGTAGATGAGAGTACATGCATTGAATGTGGGGCATGTGTAAGTGAATGTCCTGCTGAAGCAATTTCTCTTCCTTAGTAATTAATTATTTTTTAGAGTGTGTAAGGACATTGTTATCTATTATTTGATGGCGGTGTCCTTTTTTTGATTTTAGTTTTATTTTATAGGAGGCTTTTGTGGGAGTTATTAAATGTCCTTCTTGTTCAGCAGATGTAGATGATAAGATGCTTTTTTGTCCCAACTGTTTTGGTGAATTAAAGGATGCTAAAGATTCATCGCAAGATAATAAAACTTCTGTATCTAATCAAGTCGTAAATGAAAATTCAGAAGAAAAATCAACTGAAAATGGAAATTTTATAGTATGTCCTTCTTGTGGAAAAAAATCATCTAAGGGGATGTTATTTTGTCCATTTTGCTTTAATGAATTTGCTTCTTCTGAGGAAAAAGATTCTTCAGACAATATTGATGAAGATATCGATCCAACTCTTTTAGTAGATGAAAAATATTTAAAACTTGACACATATAAAGATGGTCCTGTTTTTTCTATGTACAAAGCATGTGATAAGTTTGATAGGAATTCCATTTATTCTATTAGAGAATTTGATTTTTCATCTGAAAAATTTGATAATGCAGAAGATATTTTTAAAAAATTTGATGAAATTGCAACTAATATTTTGCGAGTTTCTAATCCATCAATAACGAGGTTATTTGATTATTTTCACAGAGAAAATTCTCTTTTTTTAGTTTATGAATTTGCAAATGGGCTTCCGCTAACAAAGTTTTTAAATGATTTCTATAATAGAACGCAAATGGCATTACCAGAGGGACTTATTGTTTTGATTGCAATTAAGTTACTTGAAATGCTTGAATATTTACATAGTCTTGATAATCCTTTATATTGTGTTGATATAAGACCTTCATCTGTAATTGTATCAGAAGATATATCTGAGCTATCATATATAAATTTAGGTGTATCTTATGTACAAGATTTGATAGGTATTTATAAGGATATTCCTGATAATGGTCATGATTATTTTAATTCTCTTAAAAATCCTAAAAGAGATCTTTGGTGTGTTGGTTCTATAATATATTTCTTGATATCAAATCTCGATCTTCAGATTTTTGAGAGCATGGAACCTTCTCAAATAAACTCTTTGAGAAAAGATTTGTCTCCTGCTTTTTGTGAGATTCTTACAAAGTTACTTGGTTCTAATAGACTTTCTGGCTATTCTTCAGCAACTGAGGCTAAAAAGGATTTTGTGTCAAAATGTAGGGCAAGGGGAATAAATACTTATGATTTTTATTATAAATTCATAGATTTTAAGCCTGAATCTGTTCTTTGGGACATCTATTTGGGAAATAATGCAAGAACTGGTAGTATTGGAGGAAATACTTCAATACCAATGAAGATGGCATGGTCATTTCCCAGTTCTACGAAGATGAGTGGTTGTATAACTCCTTTTGGTAAAAATATAGTTAGCTCTTTTAATAATGGAGAAATTTTTGTTTTAAATTCTTCAAAAGGAACATGTATTTGGAATTGCAATATGCGGGAAAAATTAAACCCAGTGATTTCAGATGGTAAGAGGATTTATTCAAGTAGTTCTAATTCTCCATCTGTTTTTTGTTTTGATCCTGAATCTGAAAATCCAGGTATATGGCGTACAAATATTGACGGTATGTTGATGACTTCTCCTTTTTTAGGAAATGGAGTTTTGTATCAAGTTTCATATAATGGTGTAATTTATGCTATTTCACCAGACAGTGGAAGTATTATTTGGCAAGAATCATTGAACATAATGACTATTTCACCTCCTGTTATAAATGATGATTTAATTTTGGTCGCTGGTTTAAATGGAATATTGTATTCATTTGGAATAAATGAAAAGAAAATTTTGTGGCATTATGAAACTGGAAGCAATATTTCTTTGCCATGTACCCTTAATGACGATAGTGCTTTAATTTCAACAACAACTGGAGTAATTTTTAATGTTGACATAAATACAGCATCTTTAAAATGGAAAATTGAGGCAGATTCTCCACTTGCCTGTCCTATAAAGGCACTTCCAGATACTTATATTTTTATAACTCAAAAGGGAATAATGTATAATGTAGCCTCAGATGGAAGTATTAGATGGAGAGTAAAACTTGGTTTGACAGGGGAATATCTATGTTCGATTACAAATAATAGGGCTTATGTATTTTCGCCAGATGCTCGCATTCTTGTTATTGATTTGTTTACAGGTAAATTGATAGATAAAAATGGTGTGAGAGTTAAGATTACATCTGAGCCTGTCATATATAATGGTAAATTATATTTTTCTGTTCAAGATGGAACAGTTTTTTGCTATTCTTAAAGATCATGATATATGTTATTTTTGAATCTATACACTATGTTATGAAGGCTGAAAAGATATTGAAAAAAGAAAATATTGATTTTGATTTAAGACCTAACCCAGCTGAATTAATATCTTCTTGTGGTCTTTGTATTTCTTTTAAAGAAGTTCTTTTACAAAAAGTTTTTTCTATTTTATCTTCTTCTTTAGAAAAAAAAATATTTTCTTTTTATAAGCGAGAAAATGACAATTTTGTTAAATTAGAATTGTAAATTTAAAGGGGCTTTAAAATTAATTAATAGCCTCTTTTTTTTATAAGGGGGAAGTTTTGAAAAAAATATTTTTTTTATCTTTTTGTTTTTTTCTATTTTTTTTGATTTCTTGTTCAAAAGTTGAAGAGACTTCATCAATATCTCCTTTTAGTTATTTAAGAGCATTTGGAGGAACTTTTAATGAAGATAATACAACTGTTTTTCCATTAAAGGATGGAACATTTTATGTTCTTACAAATACTTTTTCACCTGCTTCTAATGGAAATATTCCAAACTCTATGCATTTAAAATATCCTGATTTTATTAAAGACTTAGAAACTGTTTATGAAAAATCTGATATTTGGCTGTTTAGAGTTGATCCAAACCTATCTTTTGATAAACAAATTATATATTCACGCTGTTTTGGAGGAAATGGACAGGATGAATATTGGTCTGCTTGTTTAGATGAAGAAGAAAATCTTATAATTGGAGCAAAATCAAATTCAATTGATGGAGATTTAAAGCAACATAACAATTGTAAGGACAAATGTTGGGTATTTAAAATAGATACTAAACAATCTTATGATAAACAAATTGTTTATAGTCAAGTATTTCCTATGTCAGATATGTGGGCACCACTTGACATTGAGTCCGTAAATAAGGATATTTGTTATTTATTCTATAATATTAAAAGTGATTCTGGAAATATTTGCTCTCTTATGAAATTTGATTTTTCTAAGAAGAATAAAAATAATCCAGTTTTTAAAAGGGATATTTTTTTTAATACCTCTTCAGCTGATTTGCGTTCTTGGTACTTATCTAAACATTTATCTGTTTCTAAAGATGGTATTGTTACAATTCTCTGGGCTGTAGAAAAAGATAAGCTATTTTCACCAATAGAAAAAGATAAATTGTTAAATATAGATAGAACTGTAAATCATAAGAATATAATAGATGAAAAGGTTGTTGCAAATAATCTCGATATATTATTTATTTCTTTAAATCCAAAATTGTCAGAGAAAGATTGGATCGTTTTTTCAAGGCTTATTGGAGGTTCTAAATCAGAGATATTTCCCAAAATTTGCAAGGCTGAAAATAACTCTTTTTGGATAAGTTGTTTTTCAAATTCGAATGATGGAGATATGAAAGATAATGTTGCAGAAAAACTCTATTCTGTAGCTATTCTGAAGATGAATCCATTATCAGCAAGAGATAAGCAGATTGAGTATTCTAAATTTATACATACTGATAATAAATTTGCTTTTCAATCTGCACCATTTGCAGTAAATAAAAACAAAATAGGATTTTTATTTAGTATAGGATTTATAAAAAATGGAGAATATAAAAAAGATATTTCTTTAACTGAAAAGCAAAAAGAGAAAAATATTGTTTTTCCATTTTTTGAAAGAGAAGAAAAATATAAATCTTTTGATTATCACAAAATATTTATTTTAGATACAGAAAATGAAAAAGGGTATTTTCAAGATATAAATATACCTAAAGGCTTTAATAGTTTTTTAAACCCTAATGTATCTTTTGTTAATTCTTCATTTTTGTTTCCAATTGATTCTTCTTCTCTTCCTTTGGTAGGGAACATGCCTAATTATAAAACATCTTTTGTTGAGAATTATTTAAGTAAAAATATTTCTTTGGATAGTTTTTTTAAAAACAATGATAATAGTGTTTTAAAAAATGCTTTTTTTAGTGAAATAGTTATAGGCAAAATCAAATTAGAAAATATGAAAGAATTTTCTAATAACGAAAATAAGTGAGGAAAAAATGGGGAATACTTTGAAAATAACTTTGAGCTATCTAAAGAGGATAAATCAAGATAAAAAAAATATATTGTTTATTTTTTTGTGGGGATTGATATTTGAAATTGCTTGGATAATTCCAGGATTTGATTTATTATCTCTAATTACTCCTATAGTAAATCCTGTTAAATCTTATTTTACATTTCCTGTTTTAGGATTATTGTTTATAAGAACTTATAATCCTAATTTGATGTTTGTATTTGTTTTGGCTATCGCCTTTTTAATATCTGCAACTACTTCTATTTTATATATCTTTTTCCACTGTAAGGCATATAATATTGTAGTTAAAAAGATATTAAATTTTAAATCTGATGTTAGAATAAAAGATTTATATACTGAAAAATTTGACAATTTGAAAAAATATTTTTTTTGGGAGTTATCTTGTTTTTTTATCAAATTTTGTATTTGTGTCCCTTATTTTGTTTGGTCTAATTTTTTTGCAGATTTTTCAGGTAGAGTTGAACACATATTAATAGCTATAGTTGTTTGTATTTTATTTATTATTGTTGATTTATATACAATTTTAACTCGTGTTTTTGTAGCACCTGTTTTTATTTCAGATAAATATCAAGATTTAAAATCAATTGGTATTTGGAATATTTCAAAAAGAATTTATTCAGCAAAATTGATTGTCCCAAGCTTAGTTCTTGCAATAGTTTATATTTTGTCAAATATTTTGGTTTTAGTTGGTTTTGTTGCTTTATTTGCGATAAAAGAATATTTTGAAATTATTTTGGTGTTTAACATAATACTTTGGATTTTATTTATATTTCTAGCTTCTTGTTTTGCATATCGTGTTGGATTATTCTGTTTTGTATATTCTTGTTCATGTCAAGAACTTATATTCCCTGATAATCCATTGATTTTACATTCTGAATCTGAAGATGGAAAAATAGAAGATGTTTACTCTGTTTTTGAAGAGGAAGATTTTTATGAAAAATAAAAAAATATTGACTATTTTTATTTTATTTTTGTCTATTTTTGTTTTAATGTCATGTTCAAAAAACAATGTTGAATCTAAACAACAAGTAAAAAATCATTCATTTGAATTTTTAAATGTTTTTGGTGGAGTATTATTTGATTTACCTGGGAAAGTTTTTGCATTAAAAGATGGAACTTTTTATGTTGTAGCTGAAACATATTCTCCAGCTTCTATAAGAGATATTCCTAAATCTTGTCATTTTAAGTCTTATGAATTATTCAGCATGTCTGATCGTATGGAGGATTATGGAGATGTTTGGATATTTCAAATAGATCCAAAAAAAGAAGAGGGAAAACAAGTTATATATTCTCGTTGTTTTGGTGGAAGTAAAGGAGACGGTGTGACGAGTGCTACAATTACAGAAGATGAGCAGATTGTTGTTTGTGCTATATCAAATTCAAATGATGGTGATTTGTCTGATTCAGGCATTAAAGATGACAAAAAATGGATATTCAGAGTTGACCCAAAGAAAAAATGGAAAAAACAAATTACTTTTAGTATGACATTTCAGGGCTCTGAATTTGATTATGTGAATGATATTAAATTCATATCTAAAGATATTGCTTATCTATATGTTGCTAAAAAAAATATTAATGGATATATGTATTCTTTGTTGGGGTTAGACTTTTCTAAAGAGCCATCATACAACAGTGAATTTTTTCGCAGAGATATATTTTTTACAGATATGAAAACGATTAGAGATGGATCAGTATATACAAAAAATAAGATTGTTTTTTCAGATAATGGTATTGCAACTCTTGTTGTATCTATTGACAAAGACCATATATTTATGCCAAATGATATAAAAAAAGAATTGAATATTCAAAGGAAAATATCTTATAAAGATGATAAAAAATCAAAAGATGATAAAGATATAGAGGTAGGAAGACATTCTGATGTATTGGTTTTATCTCTTGACCCTAATCGTTCGGAATCAGATTGGATTGTTTTTTCAAGATTTATAGGAGGAAATAATTGTGATTTTATTCCTTCCATTCTGAAATCAAAAGAAGGAAAATATTGGATAGCTTTTTTATCTTCTTCCTGTGATGGAGAATTAGAAGGAGTTAAGATAAAAGGTGAAAATGCGAATTATAATAATTTAGTTTTATTAAGATTAAATACTAAACTTGCATTTGACAAACAAATAGAGTATTTGAAATATATATCAACACCGAAAGATGAAGGTTGGGGATTGTATTGTTTTGATGTAGATAAAAATGACAATATAGCTTTTTTAGCTCAAAAAAATAAGCGTAATAGTAATAAGAATTTTTCTAATGAAAAAGATAAAGATATTATTGTAGAAAATAATAACTATGATAAAAATAAAAATATTGTATTTCCTTCTATAGCAGATAAGAATTATAAGAAAAGTTATGAAATTTTTTATATAGATACAAATAAAAATGAGATATTCTCAAAAGATTTATATATTAATATAGATGCTTGTTATTCCTTGAAATTTTGTAATAATTCTTCTCTTATTTTTTGTATGTCCACAAGTAGTTTACCCAATTTTGGTGATATGCCACCTTATGAAATTTCTTTTATTGAAAAACAAATAAATAACATCTTCTTCAATAGAAAAGAAGCAGAAAACTCTTCTATGAATATTTTAGTTGGAATTTTGCCTATAAAAAATATGAAAAAAATAGATTAAAATTATTTTAGGAGTGTAAAAAAAAGAAGCTACTAATAAAAAATTATCGGTAGCTTCTTTTTTTATAAGTATTATATTCTTGCGAATGTTAATTCTGTTGTTCCTATTTTAATAACATCTCCAGTTTTCAATTGATGTTGTTTAACTGGATTATTGTTTACGAGCATTCCACTTGTGCTTATGTCATGGATTGTAAATGTTGAACCATTTTCAAGGGTTATTACAGCATGCCTTGAAGCAATTTTTGGAAGTTTATCGTCTTCAGCTGCTTCATCTTCTAATACGAAATCACATTCTTTATCTGTTCCTATTGAAACTTGATTTTGTGATTCGTAATATTTGAATCTATATCCATTATTTGCACCTTTTCTTATATTTATCTGTGCAACAACTCTTCCTGTTGGAGCAACTTTTTTAGCAGGTGCAGGTTGCGGTTGACTTGAAGGCGGTGGAGCTGTTACTGTTGGTTGCATAAATGATGAAGTGGGAGTTTGAATTGTTGCTGTTCCCATTCCAGATGTCATTCCAGGAGTATTAAATGAATTAGTTGGAGCTCCAAATCCTGCATTTTGCTGATTTTGTAGGATATCTCCCATATTGCTTTCCATTTGTAACATCATTTCTTGATTTTTACATGACTCACAAATGGTATTTCCTGGTAAAACTTTTCCTCCGCATTTTTGACAAACATATTTAGATTTTCCTTTTCCTGCTAATACGACGGCTACTATTATTATAAGAATTAAAACTCCGCCAGCAATAGCTACATGCATAATTCCTAAACCATAAGGTTTTAACATTGCTTCGATTGGATTGGAAGGTGTTTCTTCTACTGGCTGTTTTACTTCTTCAGCAGGTGTTGTTTCATTTTTAGTTTCTGTATTTGCTTGAGGTTCTTCTTTTACTGTTTTTTCATCTGTTGTATTTGTTGTCTGTGCATCTTGTTTAACAGGAACTTCTTTTTGTGTTGTTTTTTTAGGAACAACTTTTTTAGGTACTTGATTTGTTCCTGTTGTTTTTTGTTGTACGGGAGCTTTTTTAGCAGGTGGCGGAGCTGCGATGCTACATTCTGCTGTTATTAAAAAGCATATAACAAGAAGAGGTATAATAAGATTTATCTTTTTTAGAATATACCCATACATAAAAACATATCTCCTTTTGAGTGTTTTGTAATTTTTCTTATTTAATTAATTTTACTTTGTTTTCAAAAAACCTTCAAAAAAACATTGATAATAATTACATATTATAATATAATTATTTTCTGCTTATAATTTTAGGGGATTTAATAATGTTTTTTTTAAAAAAGAAATTTTTTGAATATTCAATAAAACAGAAAATTATATTTATTTTTATTTTTTTATTTGTAATTTTGTTTTTATCTTGTTTGGTCTATATATTGATTCCTATTAAATCAAAGGATTTGATTAAGATTTCAGAATTTTCTGGTGTTATTTTGGATAGAAATGATATGATTTTGAGAAATGTTTTTTCTGAAAATGATGTTATAACATCTGAATTTGTCAATTCAAAAGAAATTTCTAAAAATATGAAAAAAGCAATTATTTCTGTTGAAGATAAGCGTTTTTATTCACATATTGGTGTTGATTTTAGAAGTCTTGCAAGAGCTTTTTTATTGAATTTAAAAGAAATGAAAATTGTTGCTGGTGGTTCTACTATAACTCAACAGTTATCAAAACTTATTTTAAAAAATGAGAAAAGAACTTTTTTCGCTAAAATATGTGAAACTTTTTTAGCATTGAGAATTGAATTATATTTGACTAAAGATGATATTTTATCACTATATTTAAATAGGGTTTCTTATGGTTCATATTTGCAGGGAATAGGAGAGGCTTCAGAATGTTATTTCGGAAAAAAGCCTTCTGAATTATCGATTGCTCAGTCTGCTTTTTTGGCTTCTATTCCTCTTTTGCCATCATATTATGATCCTTATAGGAATATTGAGGCTGTTTTTGAGAGAAAAGATTTGATTTTATCTCTGATGAAGGAACAGGGATTGATTTCAGAATTAGAATATAAGAATGCACTTGATGAAAAAATTGTTATACAAGCACCAAATTTCCAATTTGAAGCTCCACATTTTTGTGATTATTTGATATCTGAATACAAAAAAAATAATAAAACTATTCATGGCAAAATTCGAACAACTCTCGATTTGAAATTGCAACATGAAGTAGAAAATATATTGAAATCTTCTGTATTTTCTTTAAATAAAAATAATGTTACAAATGGTTCTGTTTTAGTCATTGACAATAAAACAGGTAATATTCTTTCAATGGTTGGCTCCGTTGACTTTTTTGAAAAAGATGGACAAGTAAATGGATGTTTGGCTACAAGACAAGCAGGTTCTACACTTAAGCCATTTGTTTATGCTCTTGCTCTTGAGTCAGGAATGATGGCTTCAGATATAATTCCTGATATAAAGATAACTGTAAATGATCAAAATGGTTCTTTTTCTCCTTTAAATTATGATAGAAAATACCATGGGCCAGTGAGGTTGAGAAATGCCTTGGCATGTTCTTATAATATTCCTGCCTTTAGAACAGTTCTCGACATAGGAGTAGGCAACTTATACAAAAGATTAAAAGAGATTGGGTTTTCATCATTGGATAAAAAACCTGAATGGTATGGTCCTGGTATTGCATTGGGAAATGGTGAGGTTTCATTAAAGGAGCTTGTTTCTGCTTATAGATGTTTTTCTAATAATGGAAAAACAATAACGACTAAATTTTTGCTAGAAGATGATGTTCATGAGTCCGAAAATGTTTTTTCAGATAAGGTTTCTTATATAATTTTTGACATTTTATCTGATAATGAAGCGAGAACACCTGCTTTTGGAAGAAATAGTTATCTAAGGCTTCCTTTTAAATGTGCCGTAAAAACAGGAACAACTAAAAATTATAGGGATAATTGGTGTATTGGTACTACATCAGAATATACAGTAGGAGTTTGGGTCGGTAATTTTGACAGTTCTTCAATGAAAAATATATCTGGTGTAACAGGAGCTGGACCTGTATTTTATAATATTATGAGATATTTATATAAAAATTCGGAACCTGAAGATGTTAAATGCCCTGAAGGAATAATTCAAAAAAAAATTTGCTCTCTTTCTGGAAAACTTCCAAATCCTTATTGTAAAGATATTGTAAAAGAATTATTTATTTCTGAATCGATGTCTCCAACAGAAACATGCGATTTTCATAAATTGTTGAATATAGATGTTAGAACAGGCTATTTAGCCAGTGATTCTGTTCCTAAAAAATATTTAAAAGAAAAAGTTTGTGAAATATATCCAGATATTTATTATGAATGGGCTAAAGAAAAAGGAATAAAAAATTTTAGTGAGAAAATAATATCGAATTTTTCAAATTCAAGAAAAAAGTTGAATATAACTTTTCCTTCTGATGGTGATGTTTTTGTAATAGATAAAACTGTTGAAGAAGATCATCAAAAGATAGTTTTTCACTTAGTCTGTTTAGGTAATTTAAATAGGGTTACTTGGAAATTAAATGGAAAAATATTAGGAGATGTTAAAGAACCTTTTTCTTATGAATGGAAATTAAAAGAGGGTAATTATATTTTGGAAGCAGTTTCAGAGAATGGTTCTGATAGTGTTTCTTTTACTGTTAAATAATATCAATTTTTACTCGTTATATTAAAAAAATAGTGCAAGAAGTAATTTTCAAGAGGTGTAAAAAGATGAATACTCGCTTGATTGGAACTTTTGGAAGTTTTTCTTCTGATAAAGAAGATTACGAAAAATCAGATGTTGTCATAATTCCAATGGGTTATGAGGAATCAACCTGCTATATTCCAGGAACTAAATTTGGACCAAGTGCAATAATAGAAGCCTCACATTATTTAGAATTTTACGATATAGAATTAGATTATGATGCTTCTAACAATAAAAAAATTTATACATTGCCTGAACCAGAATTTACAAAAAGTTCTATTTCTGAAGCAATGAATGAAATTGAACATTATATAAATTTACATGCTAAAAAAGATAAATTTATGATTGTTTTGGGAGGTGAGCATTCAATAACTCCTCCTATTGTAAAGGTTTGGAAAAATTTGTATTCTGATTTATCTGTTTTGCATTTTGATGCACACAGCGATATGAGGGATTTATATGAAGGTTCTAAATTTAGCCATGCATGTCCAATGAGAAGATGTAGAGAAATATGTCCTGTTGTACAAGTTGGCATAAGAAGTATGGGACCAGAAGAGGCTTCTTATATAAAAGAAAAAGGATTGAATAAATATATTTTTTATGCCAAAGATATGGCTTCATGGGATATTGATAAAATTTTGAGTTTGCTTTCAGATAATGTCTATATATCTTTTGATTTTGATTGTTTCGATCCTTCTATAATGC
>JBGUKW010000317.1:0-5931 GCA_045114665.1 Candidatus Xenobia bacterium
AAAATAAGAATTCTCCTCAAAATATCCTTTTACATTTATTTTAAAAACCATTTTTTACTCCATTTTACAACCATTTATTCCGCAAACTAAAGATGTCAATTTCTTATTTTCTTTTTCTTCTCTGTGAATAGCCCTTAAAATAGTTGATTTCAAGCCATTATATGACTGAGCTCCAGATATTCCATGCTCTCCTATAATAAAATATGGAACACCATGTATACCATAAATCATAGCTTCCTCTTCATCTTTTAATACTTCATCTCGAAATTTATCAGAATTTAAAACATCTCTGACTTCGTTATAATCAAGTCCACTTTCTACACCTATTTTTTCTAACAATTCAATATCTGCAAGCTCTCTATTATCTGTAAAATACGCCTTGAACAAATTTTCTATCAACTTTGTTGAAATAACTTGATCTTTTTTACTTTGTGCCAATTTTGTCAATCTATGGGCATCCATAGTATTTGTAAAAAGAGTTGTTGCATATTTAAAATCAAGTCCTTCAGATATTCCTATTTGTGATATTCTTTCTATTTGTTGTCCTGCCTCATTCATAGAAATTCCATACTTATTAGCAAATCTTGTCTGTGTATCTTCAGTTGCATGTTTTCCACAATATGGATCTAATTGAAAAGCCTTCATTTCAACATCTATTCTTTCATCAATAGAATCAAGTACCTTTTTCAATCTATTTTCTCCTATGTAACAATAAGGGCAAGAATAATCAGACCAATAAACAATTTTCATTTTATTTTGAATTCCTTTCAATTTTATTTGTAAAAATAGAACATGTTCTATTTTTATTATATTAAAAATATGTTATAATGTCAATAGTTTTTTTAAATTATTGGGAGAAAATAAATGATAAAAAAAATTGGAAGACCAAATAAATTAGAAAATCAACAAGAAACAAAAAAAATAATTATAGATACAACTGTTGAATTAATAAAAAAATATGGGGCAGATTGGATTACAATACGAAAAATTTGCAAATATGCAAACATTGCCACAGGTACATTTTATTATCATTTTAGAGATAAAGACGATCTATTGATGTTCTTCTTAAGAGATATTTCCTTTGATTCTATTGAATTAAAGACTCCTTTAGAATCAATAGATAAAAGAATAAGTGAACTTTACATGCATTTAATATCTCGTTATATAGATTTAGGAAATAATTTTATGAAAAATTTTTATACAACTAATAATATATCTCTTTCAGCTTACATGAGTGAAGTTAATGGAAAATTTTTATCAGGTACAGTAATGGAAAGAAGTGAGATAGAATTAAATAAAGCTAAAGAAAAAGGAATTATCAATAAAAATGTTAATGTTCATGAAATATGTATGGACATTTGTACAATAGTAAAAGGTTGTGTTTTTGAATGGTGTTTATCAAATGGAAACATGGACTTAAAACAAAGTTTACAAAGAATTATAGGCAATTACCTCAACTCGAGTAAAAAAATATAAAGCTTATAAAAGGAAATACAAAAAACAAAATGAAAATAGTTACATTTACACCAAATCCAGCAATAGACTTATATGCAGTAACAAATGGAAAAATATCTCCAAACGAAATATCAAAAACATCAAAAGAAGAATATTTTCCAGGTGGCAAAGGAATTAATATTTCAAGAGTTCTCTTATCTTTTGGATTTCAAACAACATCACTTTTTTGTTCTGCAGGTTTCAATGGTCAAAAACTCGCAAATCTCTGCAGAGAATTTAATATTCCATTTAGTTCAAGAAATATAAAAGGCGAGACGAGAACAAATATAATATTTGAAGACGAAGAAAAGAACAGATATAAATTTAATTTTATGCCTCCAAATTCAGAAAACTGCACTACTGAAGAACAATTACAAATTGCAGAATGGCTAATTCCACACTGTATAAAAAATGATATTTTATATATTGGCGGTTCTCTTCTAAATGGAATGGATTCATATTTTTACGAATATATTTCTGAAAATATAAAAGCAAAAAATATTAAACTTGCTCTTGATGTTTCTTCAAAAAATATAAAAGAAGCAATAAAAACAGATTTTAAATACCTAAAAGCAGATATTTCAGAAATCTCTCCCCTATTTGATTGCAAATTAAATAAATTGGAAGATACATATTCATTAAAAGATATGACAAATAATGGAAAAGAGATAATAATATCTGATTCATCAAATGGATCAATTCTTTTTGCAGGAGGAGAAATATATAAAGCAGATATTGATAAAACAGCAATAAATAAAAATCTCTGTTGTGGCTGTGGTGATTCAATGTTTGCTATATATCTAATGAACAGAATGAAAAATAAAGATATTGTAACTTCATTTAAATATGCAAATTCTGCAGGCTTAGCATGTGCCAAAGCTGATTTATACCGCCTTGCCACTAAAGAAACAACAGAAAAAAATTTACAATATATAAATGTGAAAGAAATATAAAAAAACAGGTGCAAAAATTATGCAAGACAATATTTATGATACAATCACACAATTTTATGAAAATATGAATAAATATATGCCTTCCTATGAAGGAAATCCTTGTAAAGAATGTAACTTATGTTGCAAAAAAATTGCAAATTTAGGGGCTTCTGAACTGGAAATTGACTATATGGAAGAGTATGTCAAAAGAAATAACAAAGATTGGAACAAATTCTTAAAATTTAAAGATTTTCTCACAAAAAGTCCTGTAGAAAAAAAGGGTGAGCCATGTCCATTTTTTGATGAAGAAATAGGCTGTTCTGCTTATGGTGGAAGACTGCTATCATGCAGAACATTTGCATGTTTTATAAATGAAAAATGTAAAAATTTGATTCCTGAATATTGCCTTATAAAATCAAATGTAAAAATATATAATGATGATACATTTGCAGAAGTAATGCCATTTGTAGTTGATTTTTATCAAATGATAGAAATTTATAAAAAATACAAACAAGAACAGCATTGACATACTCTCCATAAATGAATTTAGGGGCATTACGGTGCATTTCGGTAAAAAAAAGAAAGGCTATGACAAAATAAAATTTTGTCATAGCCTTTCTTTTTTTTACTTATTCATATTGTAAAACTTTCATTATATGCTCAGGTTT
The DNA here is from genome assembly GCA_045114665.1 of Candidatus Xenobia bacterium. GTDB lineage: Bacteria > Vulcanimicrobiota > CADAWZ01 > CADAWZ01 > CADAWZ01 > CADAWZ01. The sequence goes on from JBGUKW010000317.1 coordinate 3,095, forward strand.
TACACCATATTTTGCTACAGCTTCATCTGCTGTTATTTCTTCATATTTTTCATATAAATCACTACTATCATCTAAATAATACCAAAAAAGTGCCGATTCAACCCAACCTTTTACTGGAACATATTTATAACGTGTAACACTATCGACTTTTACTATAGTATTATAATGCTTTTCATCTAAAAGACGATAATAAGTCTCTTTCTTGTTCATATTGTCCTATCCCCCATGCTAAAAATGATATAAATAAAAATTAAACTCTAAATTATGGCAATTTTCAAAAATACTAAAAAAAATAAACTATTTTAGTTTGGGATGTAATGCGGGCAAATTAACTCCTTGCAAGCAAGGAGAAAAAATACTGGAACTGAATCATGAGCGAAGCGAATGTTAAAGTGAGTGTATTATATCCCAAACTAAATTTGCACTAATTTTGAAAATTGAAATAAAATAAAAGGTATGTAATAAGTCAACTAATTTGTTCTTTTATTACATACCTTTCTTAAACTAAAAACTTTAAAAATTGATTTCAAACAATTTATTATTTGTAATCATTTTTAGGAACAATCTGTTCTACTCCATCTGGTCTATGTAATGAAGCAGTCATTGCCATCTGCTCACGCTGAAGCTCCAAAGCCCTTGGTGATTCAGGATCTTCAATCAATCTAAACTCTTCGTAAAGTTTGTGAGTCTGATCTTTCATTGCATAACTCTCAGGTGTATGGTATTGCAATTCAAATTTTACACCATCTGGAGATTCAACTGTTGTATTTATACCCTTATAAGCACTCTCAGGATTATCCCAAGTATTTTTTACAATAGTTGTCTTATAACCTGCTTTTTCAAGTTGAGCCATTGTATCAAGAGTTCTTTGGGTAAGTTGATCTGCTGGAGCTGTCAAAGTATATCTTATCAAATCTTTGACTTCATAATTGGGATCAACCTTTGTCTCTGTTTTTACTTTTCTGATAAAAGAATCCCAACCTTTAAGACGATATTCAATACCTTCGGTACCCATATCCTGTTGGTTAGCTAAACCAGTAACCATTTCAGTAATCTCAGGCTCATGGCTCATGGCATTTTTATAAAACTGAATATGTGAATTACTTACTTGTTCACCATTTACAGATGTAGTACCATTTATTGAATCAGAACTTGCTGAAACAGCTGTTCCAACTGTTGAAGGAAGAGCTGAAGAAGCAACATCTGATGTAACACCAGAAGCTCTTGCAGGTGTCTCATTAAAAGCCATTACTTCAGCTGGGACAGATTTTAAAGCTACTGCCTGTGGAATTTCTTTCGTTTCAGAAGCTGTTACTGGCTTCATGGCTACTTCAGGAGTTGCAACTGAAGATACTGATGACATTGAAAAAGTTTCAGCTGGAGCTTGTGTTTCAGTTGTTTCTTGTGGAACTGAAGCAACAGAAGCTGGAGTAGCTGAAGCGATTGGAGATGATGTATTTATATATGCAAGACTTGGATTAAAACCTATGGAATTCATAAATTTTACACCTCATATTTTTATTCTTCTAAATTTTGATATTGTTGTTATTATAAAACAAATTTACAAAAAAATAAATAACAAAATTGTTAATTTTTTTTAAATATTGAACATGATATTAATTATGTCGCCATCTTTGACAAGATAAGTTTTGCCTTCAAGTCTTACAAGACCCTGTTTTTTGGCTTCATGCATCGATTTTAATCTGAGAATATCTTCTGTCTCGACTACCTCTGCTCTTATGAATCCTCTTGCCAAATCAGTGTGAATAGCTCTTGCTGCATCAACAGCTGTTGATCCAACTGGAATTTTCCATGAACGACATTCATCTTCACCGACAGTGAAAAATGTTATATAATTTATTCTCTGATATACAGCTCTTATCAATTTATCTTTTCCACATTCATCAATACCATATTCTTTTAAAAATTCGTCTCTGTCTTCAGGCTCCATAACAGCTATTTCAGATTCGACAGAAGCATTTAAAGAAATGACAGGAGAAGGATCGCCAAGTAGTTCAAGCTGTTTTTTTACTTTTTCTTCGAGAGCTTTTGGGTCTTTTGTATCTTCGGAATAATTTACAACATAAACACATGGTTTTCTTGAAAGAAATCCTGAATTGCTCATAATAGCCAATTCATCTTTTGAAAATTCAAGAGAATACAAAAATTTTTCTTGTTCAAGAACAGGCTGTATTTTATTTATCAAATCAAGTTCTTTTTGTTTATCTGCTTTATCTTTGCAAATTTTTATTTCTTTCTCAAGTCTCTCTCTTCTTTTCATTGCCATATCCAAATCATTTATGACAATGTCAAGTCTTAGTCTATTTAATTCATCGATCAATTCTTCATCAGACATCAAACGAAAAGCTGAAATAACACAAACAAGACAATCACTACTTCTGAGAGTTTCAAAAAGAGCAATTTTTTCCTGTTTTACATGCGAATCCATTGCATGTGTATCCAAAAAATCAATGGCTGTAAAAACTGTCTTTTTAGGATTAAACAAAGCACTCAATTTATTTAAACGAACATCTGGAACAGACACAACTCCAACAGATTGGCGAATTGCATCTTCCATTGTCTTACCTGTACAAGCTGCAAAAAGTGAGGTTTTTCCCGAACCTCCAAAACCAGTAATAGATATTTTCATAACATCACCCTAATTCATATAATTCTTTTTTATTTTTATATTTTTTAATTTTTTATCCTTCTTTTTTCTTTCCCAATGTTTTGACATACTCCCCATAAATAATTTAGGGGATTCTGGGATATTAACGAACCTTGCCTCCATTTTAAATTAGAGGTCTTATGAGTTCTCTCCACAATGGTTGATGCCC
>JBGUKW010000318.1:0-68473 GCA_045114665.1 Candidatus Xenobia bacterium
ATTAATGGCTCTGAAGTAACTTCTTCTTCAAGCTCTTTATCTTCGATTATCGACTCAACTTCTTCAATTAATGGCTCTGAAGTAACTTCTTCTTCAAGTTCTTTCTCTTCGATTACTGGAGTAACTTTTTCAGTTAATGACTCTAAAGTAACTTCTTCTTCAAGTTCTTTCTCTTCGATTATCGGCTCAACTTCTTCAACTACTGGCTCTGAAGTAACTTCTGCTTCAAGCTCTTTCTCTTCGATTATCGGCTCAACTTCTTCAATTAATGGCTCCGAAGTAACTTCTTCAAGCTCTTTCTCTTCGATTATCGGCTCAACTTTTTCAGTTAATGACTCTAAAGTAACTTCTTCTTCAAGCTCTTTCTCTTCGATTATCGGCTCAACTTCTTCAATTAATGGCTCTGAAGAAACTTCTTTTTCAAGCTCTTTCTCTTCGATTATCGGCTCAACTTCTTCAATTAATGGCTCTGATAAATTAACACTTGAAAATTCGATAGGAATCATTGTTTCTAAAGGTTCTGATTCCTCATCTTCATCTATATCTTCAAATTCAGTATCATTAGGTAAATCAACTTCAATCATAGTCTCAAAAGGCTCTGATTCTTTATTTTCTTCAATGTCTTCAAATTTAACATTTTCAGGCATTTCAACTTTAATCATAGTCTCAAAAGGCTCTGATTCTTCATCTTCATTGACATCTGTTGTATCAGAATAATCTTTATATAAATTAACAAAATCAAAATCTTCCATATGTTCTGCCAAATCTACAACAGTAGGTGCTGAATCAGGGTCTGGTAAAATCTCTGGAAGTTCCTCTATCAATAATTCAGATGAAGGCATTTCATCAATTTCATCTATATCATCAAACTCATCTATAACAGGCTCTTTAGTAAGTAAAATTTCTTTTGATTTTTCAACAGGTTTAGGAATATATATTTTCTCATCTGCTATTTTTTCATCTGCGAAAATTTCAGATACTACTGATTCATCTAATTTTCTTGTGTCAAAATCACCCTTTTTTATTACTTCTTTCTTTTTAGTAGATTTCTTTGCTGATGAAACACGCTTACCAGTAAGTTTTATACTTCTTGATTTTGTCTTGTCTCTTATAATATATCCCTTTTCTTCAAGACATGAAAGTTGATGATGAACAGACGAAGTCGAAGAAAGCCCACAAAGTGTAGAAATTTCCTTTATTGTAGGAGGAATAGAATGTTTAGAAATATATGATTTTAAAATATCTAAAATTTTTTTCTGAATTTCTGTCAATTCTTGTTTTTTCATAAAATTTGCCAAATAAAAAAAATTTAACTTATTTTATTTCCTCTAATAGCTATTAAACTCCTTTTTATATACATATAAAGTTTGAATTACAACTTACTATTCTATAAAAATTAACTTCTGACTAAAAAAAAACAGACATTGCAAAAATTCTGCAGTGCCTGTTTCACTATATATATTTTTTCCTAACTCAAAATTGACTTCAATTCTTTTGCAGATTCCCTGCCTTGAATCATGACAAATCCTTTATTTACTGTATCATCAGAAATTATGACCAAAATAGTATCTTCATTTACATCAAAAATGAATGTATTTTGATTGTTTGCAGAAATAGTCATTTCAAGAGGATGACCAGTATCAAATCTTTCATTAGTCATACTATCTGCAGAAGCATATACTTCAGAAACACAAGCACTAATAAATTCTACATCATTTTGAAAATCTCCCAAAGATGAAATCAAAATGCCATCTTTTCCAATGAGAAGAGAACCTTGAATTCCACTTAATTTAGCTATATCTTCCAATATTTTCTCCATATCTTCCTCCGTTTAGACTATGCAATAAGTTTTGCAGATTCCATTATTTTCAAATACCATACTTCTTTTCCAGCCGATGCATCAATAAGAGAAACAAATACTGTTTTCTCCTCAAAGAATACAAATGAATATATAAGCGAATCTGTAATAATACAAATTTGACTTATCTTGCTATCTCCCATAATTTTATTTATCATGTGCATATTCTCTTTACAAAATCCAAAAACAAATTTCTTGATATTCTCTACAGAATTTATGTTTCCAACTTGTTTTTCATTTGCACTTGATTCATCACAAAGAAGAAGAGCTTTTACTGTATCTATTTTATTTAAGTCATCAAAAACCTTATCTGATAAGGAATTTCTTACATCTTCAGAAGACTGAATTTTTAATTCAATATCTTCTATTTCTTTTTCACACTTAAATACTGTATATCCTAATTCAACAGGCGATATAGTCATATATGAATCAGCAGAATTGATAAAAACTGATTTTATTTTTTTATCTGAAACAAAGGAGAATTCTTTAGAAATTCTATCAAAAAATTCCGAAGAATAAGCAGAAACCTTTTCTGCATCTGGTCTATCATATTTTTTATAACAAATAGAAAAACCGTCTTTAGAAGCCAATGCAAAATTTATATTTTCATCAAGTTCAGATATTGCATCTTCAAGTTCTGAATAAGAAAGAATTGACGAAGATTTACAAATATTGTCAACATTATCATATACTTTAGAAGAGCTTTCATTGATTTTGAGATCATAATCAGACATCTTTGGAATTTCAACAATATTATCTTCTGCTTGGAATCCAACTTTCATGGTCTCTTGAATTAAGAAATCATCATCGTCATCATCAAATTCTTCTTCAATATCTATTTTCGATAACTTAGACTCTTCATCTTCAGGTATATTTTTCTGCAATTCAGAATCTACTTCGATCGATTCATCTATTGGGAATTCTATTTCCTGTTCATCAGACATATCCTTATTTTCTTCATCTAAAGAAGTTGAATCAAATGAAACATTTTCTTCTTCTGTTTCAGAAACAAAAGGAGTATTTGAAGATATAACTTCATCTATCAATTCTTCTTCATACTCTATCATATCTTTAGAATCTTCAAATTTGTTATCAATTAAATCATTTCCAAAGAAAGAAGTATGTATATTTACAGGGTCTAATTTAGAAATTATGTTTTCTTTCTGTTCCTTAAAGAAATTATCTGTAAGTGTTGATGTCAAATTAACATAAGACATCTGCCCAAAATTTCTGATAGAATCAGAAACACTCATCAACTTGACTTCATTTAAAACATCTTTCAAAGCCGATTGAACATCACCCAAATAATTTATAATAGTAATATTCTTAATTGACTTATTGAAAAATACAATATCTGTTTGATCAAAAATTGCATCTGTAATCAATACTGTCTTATCTGCATTATAAAATTTAGCTCTTTCAGCAAAAGTAAATATATCTTCCTTGTTTATAGGACCTTCTTTTACACATATATATATAAGTTTTCCAAAATAACTTACAAAAATATCTGTGTCTTTTAAACCATTTTCATTTCTAACAGCAATATTATCTTGATATATTCCAATAGACAAAAGGATATAACCTACATAAAGTGAAAGCCAAAAATTATTTTTTATAAATATCTTACCTTCATCTGTAAGACATAAAACTTGATCTATTTTTTCTTCAAGGAACAATTTACCACAGAAAGGACATTGAAGACCACGAGAAGACGCATCTTTTATGGATTCAAGATCTTTCATTCTGCTTATCTGATGACCAAACTCACGGCAATAGACGAAGAAACTCTTACTCGTGAGACCTAAATCAACAAGTGTTGAAATCACAGAGAAAAGATCAACATTTGTAAATTCCTTAGATATTTCGTCCATTAGAGAAGTTTTACCATGACCAATAGCTCTCAAAATATTTAAAACAAAAGGTTCTTTTAAATATGTTATGACAGAAGGATTTATTTTTGTAAACAACTTTTCAGATGAATCAACATTCAATATGTTAAATTTCTCATTTACAAAATTGAATTGTTTCCATCTTACATAGCTGACATCACTAAAAGAACTTAAAACTTTTCTTACAATAGATTTAAAATTGTCAAAAACTTTTTTGTCATCACTATTGTTGGCAAAACAGCCAACTTCTATATGTTTATGATGTTCTGGAATCATAACATATAATAAACAGCCAGTCTGCTCATCTCTGAATATATCCCAAGTATTAGGTGATTGACACATACAAACCCTATTTAAACGAGTTTTAAGTATCTCATCGGCTCCATCAACTACAGCGGTATATTCTTTAGCAAGACTTTTCAAAATACTTCTTTTTTCTTTCCTGTCAATAACAACAGGTAGTATTTGTTTGTAAAATTCCATCTTTACCACCTCTGTCAAAACTTACAAAAGCCTAAAAAGACTTTCCAAAATTATAAACTATTTAATCAACCTTTTTATTTTTTCCAATTCTTTACTTATTCTCTGATGTATCTTATCACTGTTTGTTTTTGCTGCAATTTGAATTGCTTTTTCAAGCTGTTTTTTACATTCTGCATACATTTTTTTCTTTTTGTAAATAAGAGAAAGATTAAACATCGCAGAAATATTCAACGGATCGAGTTCAATAGCTTTTAGATATGCTCCAATTCCCTCATTTAACTTAGATGCCTTATTGTAAGCAACACCTAAATTGAAATAAGTGCCATGATCGTTTGGATTGATTTTTATAGCCTCTCCATATTCTCTTATAGCATCTTCAAGTTTATTTATTCCTGCATAAGATATGCCTAGATGACTATGTGCCTCAAAATTATTCGGATTTATTTCTATTGCTTTTTCAAGATTTACAACAGCTTCTTCGTAATTTTGTTTCTGAAGATATATGAATCCAAGTTGAGCAAAACTTTCATCATCTTTTGGATTTACTGACACAGCTTTTTCAAAAGATACAATAGATTCGCCTGTCATATTCTTTTGGAAATAAACTCTACCAGCATGGCTATAAGGTTGAGACATATCAGGAGCTACTAAAGAAGCCTCTTCAAACAATTTCAAAGCCTCATCAAGTTTTCCTCTCCACATCAAGGCATCTCCAGTTCCAATCAATGCTTCTGGATATTTAGGATCGAGTGAAAGAGCATTTTTATATGAATTAATTGCAAGATCCCATTTTGCCTTTTTCTGGAATATATCACCCAATTTGACATATAAAGAAGGAGTTGGAGTAAATACAACAGCTTTTTCAAAATACACTATAGCTAAATCCATATCTCCTCTATCAAAATAACAATTACCCAATTTTATAAGCAAATCGGGATCTGTATCATCTAAAATCAACGCTTTTTGATATTGTTCAATAGAAAGTTCCAAATTGTTTTGGAGCTTATATGTATCACCGAGAAGAATCAATGCCTCATAATTTTCTGGAGACTGATTAACTAAATCCATTAATTTATTTACAACATCATCTGAAACATCGTTATTTTTAATTTTGATCTGTGCAATTCTAGTAATAGCTTTTATCTTGTCAATAGTTGTCTCAGGAGATAAACTAATAACATTCTCGAACTGCTCAATAGCTTCATTCCATTTGCATTCTTTAAACAATATATCACCAAATGTCATATATATATGACTGCCAACAACTCCCTCTGACATAACATCTCTCATCAGAGATTCAGCCTTGGAATATTCACCAATTTCACTTAAAATAGAAGCAGTGCTATATGAAATATCTACTTTTGATTCTCCATATTCAAGACTACTTTTAAAAGAATCAAGTGCTTCAGAGAAACGTCCTAAAGATACAAGCAAATTTCCCATTTTAAAGAGAATTTTGCCACATTCAGATTTATCATCTGACAACATAGCAGCTCTCTTATAATAGAAAATAGAATCAGTGTAAATTTCTTGTGATGAAGCCATATCTGCATAATCTCTACAGAAAATCCAATCATTATCTCTTAATTTTACAGCTTGATAAAGGGCATCTAGTGCCTCTTTTGATTTTCCTATTATAGAATATGCAATTCCCATATAGTGATATAAATCTGCATTGTTAGAATCTAATTTTAGAGCTGTCAAAAATTCATCAATACATAATTCATATTGACCTATTTCAAAATACAAAACACCTAAATTATAATTTAATAGATAATTTGAAGGGGCAAGAGCCAAAGCACTCTTAATCTTGTCTATTGCCTTATCTCTCATTTCAAGAACATGGTACAATTTTCCAAGTTCTTCAAGATATTGAATACTCTTAGGACTTATTTCAAGTGCTTTCTCTGCAAAGATGACTGCATTTTGTAAATCACCTGCATTTTTATATGCAATAGAAGTCATATAAAAATATTCACAATTATCTTTATTTAGTTCAACTGCATTTAAAAAGCTCTCTATTGCCTTTTCATATTCACCTATTTTCATTTGACATAAACCTTTTCTATAATACGGTTCATGTATATATGTATTAAGTGAAATGCAAGAACTATAAGCATCAGCAGCTATAGACCAAAGCTGTTGTGCTTCATAAATTTTTCCAAGTTCAAAAAAAGCAACATCTGAAGGTTTTATTTCAATAGATTTTCTCAAATATCTAACAGCTAAATCTTTCTCATCTATCTTTGCATAAAGACATCCACAAATTCTATATAAAGCATAGCTTGTTTTATTTGACTCAAGAGCAGTTTTATAAGCCTCGATAGCTTCTGAATAACGCTCCATTAAAGAATAAGTATCACCAATTAATTTATATATTGCCCCAGTTGCTCCGAACTCTATAGCCTGCTGAAACTGATTATTTGCGAGATCTACTTTTCCCTGTTTTAAATATGCTATACCCAATTCCGTATGAATGCGACTATTGTCAGGGAAATAAGTCATAGCCTTTTGAAGTTTCTTGATAGCATACTCATATTTTCCAACTCTTGAAAGAGATTGACCAAATTCTATATATGCTTCACTCATCTCAGGCTCATTATCTATCGCTTTTTGGAAAGCTCTATTTGCTGCAGCAAAATCTCCAAGTTTGCTACATAATTTTCCGTATTCAAAATAAGCAACTGGGTTTTTGTCATCTAATGTTATTGATGTCATCAATTCCTTTAAAGCCTCTGATAACCTCCCAGCTTTAATATAAGTAATGCCAAGATTCAACCTTATTTTTGGATCATTCGGGTCTAAATCAATGGCTCTTGTAAATTCTCTAATAGCATCATTAAATTGTTCAGTTTTCAAATAAGCAGTACCAAGATGATAATGCGAAGAAGGATCATTAGGATCTATTTTAATTGAATTTTTATATGCTTCTATTGTTTCTGGCCAAGAATTAAGAGCTGAATAAGCCTGTCCCAAATTGTAATGCGAAACAGCATCTTCTGGAGATAGCTTAACAGCAAGCTCAAATTGTTTCAGAGCAAGCTCAAACTGTTCTTGTTGCATATATACCAAACCCAACGCAATACATATAGGAGCATAAGAAGGATTTAAGTGCATTGCTTTCTTCAATTCTTCAATAGAAATATCATATTTATTTAGCTTTGAAGCAATCAAACCAAGATAGTAATGTGCCTGCATATCCTCTGGATTTATTAGAACTACTTTTTCAAATTCTTCCTGTGCTAAATCATATTTTCCCTGTCTATAATAGACGATTCCCAAATTTAATCGAGCATCTGAATCACCTGGATCATCTGTAACAGCTTTTTGGAAATCATCAATTCGCTGAAGTCTCTCCAGCTCACGATAAATTCTCTGTTCAGCATTTCCGTCATGTCTATTTTGGACAATTTTCAAAGCTATTTGAAGTTCGGTAATAGCTTTTGATTTAAGTCCTTGTTTTTCAAAAGCAAGTCCTAAACTAAAATGAGATCTATGGTAATTAGGATTGATAGAAATAGACTCTTGCCATTCTTTAATGGCCATGTCAACATTTCCATTTCTTGAATATATAGTACCAAGCTCATAATGAGGCAAATAATTATCCGAATTCAATTCCAAACTCTTTTTAAACTCAACTTCAGCCTCTTCGATATTGTTGGTATTTAAATATTCAGTTCCTTTTTTATAATGTTCAAGAGCTTTGTCAAGAACATCAACTTCTGTTTTATTTTGAGCTGTATCTTGTTTTGCCATATAAAAACCTCTTAAAAACAATTAAGCTATTTTTTAAAATCCAAGGCTTATCTAAGAAGCCAATCAATTTCTTCAGCAGTAAAAAGCGATTCTTGAATTTCTATTATTCTCTTTATAGAATCACAAGCAACATCTAAAAATATATTCAATTTATCTCTATCAAATAACCCTTTTTCAGAAGTCCCCTGAATCTCAATAAATTGTCCCAAACTATTCATAACAACATTCATATCAACATCGGCATTTGAATCTTCAGAATACTCCAAATCACAGACAGGAATACCTTCAACAATACCAACACTTATTGCTGCAATAAATCCTTTAAAAGGCGATTGTTCAAGTTCTCCTCTTTTGTACATTTTTAAAAAACTATCTGCAAGTGCAACAACAGCTCCATTTATTGAAGTAGTTCTTGTTCCACCATCTGCTTCAATAACATCACAATCAACATTTAACATCAAAGGTCCAAGTTTTTCAAAATCAACAACAGTTCTAAGAGAACGACCAATCAATCTCTGTATTTCTTTTGTACGACCAGATGAAAGATGTTTTTCTCTTGAAATACGATTTTTTGAACAATTAGGAATCATACCGTATTCTGCAGTAAGCCAACCTGTATTTGATGTTTTCATCCAATCTGGAATCTTAGTTGAAACAGAAACAGTACACAAAACACGAGTTTTTCCACACTCTATAAAAATACTACCGTAATCAGAAGAGGTAAAATCTCTTGTAAATTTTATTTTTCTTTCTTCTGTAAAAAGTCTATTTATTCTAACCATTAAATTAATCTTTCTTTTTTGAATCTGGTTTATTTATTTTTTTACTCCAAAAAATTGTTTTTTCTTTGCTTTTTGAGGCTGCTTTTTTTTCTTCTTCCGTAAATAAAGTGCCTTTAACTTCTCCAGTAAATAAAATTTTTATATCTTGATAGACTTCATCAAAAGACAAAACAGTAACATTTATCTTATGTTCATACAAGATATTATATATATGAGTTCTAAGTGTTGGAGCAACAACAACTACAGGAGGAATTTCAAGATTGTCAACAACTTCTTTAAATAATTTTACAAGTTTTTCTTCTTTTTCGTCTTCTATCTTTAAGAAAACTCCTCCAAGAGCCTCTACCAACATCCCCTTTAATTCATCTTCAAGAGATGTATTTAATGTAATTGCCCTCATAAAACCATCTGCATCGACAAGAGAATAACAAATTTGTGATGAAAGTGCTTTTCTAACATATCCTGTCATCAAATCTATAGAAGACAATTCAGATATATGTTCTCCAATTACTTCCATAATGGTAACAAGATCAGATATTGAAACTTTTTCATTTAAAAGATTAAACAAAATCTTTCTTATTTTTCTTATAGAAGGAATATCTTGCAAGAATTCATCAACTAAAATAGGATGTGTTTTTGCAAGGTCTGCAAGAAGGTTATAAGTTTCTTGAACTCCTAAAATTCTTCCAGCATTTCTGTGTATTGTATCAGAAATATGTGTCAACATCACATTTAAAGCTCCCTGAACAATACAACCAGATGATTCAGCAAGATTTCTATCTTTTGATTCAATCCATTTAGCAGGCATTTTATAAGTTGGCTCTGTAACTGCCCAACCTGTTATTTTATCGAGGTCTTCTTGATTACCTATAGCCATCATTCTATCGAGATAAAGTTCAAAAGAACTTGCCTGTAATTCTCTAAATTTTATAACATAGGCATTAGGATGGAGAAGCATATTATCTTTCACATTTATACCTGGAAGTATAAAACCGAGGCTTTTTACAAGCTCTTCTCTTATTGCATTTAATCTTTCAAGAAGTGGAGACCCATTACATGGATCAACCAATGGAAGAAGTTCAGCTCCAATCTCAACAGTTATTTCATCTCTACACAAAAGTCTATCTGACATGACATCAGGAGCACCATCAAAACTTACCTGAACATCTCCCTCGACAGTCCAACCATCACTGGAAAGTTTCATAATAGCCTTTTGAATTTCTGCCTGCATTACAGAACCTGCACCTGCATATAAAAAAGCATCTTTTCCATGTTTTCTCAATTTCAAAAAAGTCTGTTGTCCTCTTTCTCCTTTCAACCATGGAACAAAAGGCATATTCATCTCATCTGCAGAGAAAAATTTTATTACAGCATCCTGCTCGTCTATTCTTAATACAGCTTGTTTTTTTTCCATATTTACTTACCTGCGAAATAAGGTTCTTTAAAGGTTACACTAAAAGGAACACCTTTTGGTTTATCGGCATTTACACCTTTTTGTACAGACATATAAAATCCCAATTCATGCAAAATTGGAATCATAAGAAGATCTCTCGTATATTCAGATAACTTTGATTTCAACTCAAAGACAAAATCTGCACTTCCAATTTTATTATCAGCTTGTTCACAAATGACAAGTCTATGACATCTAATACTTGCCAATTCACCGAGAACTTCTGATTCTTCTCTTTTCATTGTATCACTTATTAACATAATAGCAAGAGTATTAGGTGTACACTGTGCAGCTATTCCATGTCTCATCTGCGAAACATAATCTGCAACTGCAGGAATAACAGCTATTTTCGAAATAATATTCGCTGCTTCCATTGCATGTCCATAATTTATGCCATTTCCACAAATAATAGCACTTGTAGGTTTTGTTGATGTAACTCTTTGAATTTCTCTTTGGAATTGTTTAACTTTAAATAAATCAGGAAGAGTTCTAATTTCTTTATATAAATTGGCATTTTTCATCAAAAAAGATACCAAATATTTAAAAGCAAGTATAGAACTTGTATATGCTCTTGTAGTTGTATGGCTTTCTTCCTTAGCAGAAGGAATCAACAAGGTCATATCAGCCAAAGAAGTTGCTGGAGAATCAGTTGCAGGAGTTATCAACAATGTTTTTACACCAGGATAAGGACGAAGTTTTTGTAATGCCCAAATAATTTCTGATGTCGCACCACTTCTCGAAAATAGAACAACGAGAGTTTTTCTCCTATCCTCAAAAGGAAGTCTCAAACCTGCAAAAATTTCAGAAGGTGGAAAACATCCAGAAGTTACACCTGTAAAATCAGAAAAGAATCTCCTACATACACGTGCTACATTTAAAGAACTTCCAGCCCCTGTAAAAACAACTGCAGTAAAGCCCTCTTTCATAAACCAAGGCACTATTTTTTGTTGTTCTCTATCAACTGTTTGTATAACTTGTTTCCAAACATCACCCTGACTTGACAACTCACTTAATGTCAAAGCTCCCTTTTGAGTTAACATAAATTCCTCCTGATAAAATGCAAAATAAGTATTTGAAAAATATTATAAAATTATTCTTTTGGACGACGCATACGATTTAATCTTGTAAATCCTGTCAAGCCATCTTCTCTTACATTTACCTTATTATCCTGTTTTGAATTCTGTGATTTCTGATCGAGAAGTTTTATTCCCTGTCTACTCAACATCATCTGATATGCTTCGCTATCACTCATAACAGGTGCTCTTTGACCAATTATTGAAGATGAAGTTGATCTATGAGCAAGAGAACCTGTTTTCAAATCTGACAAAAGACCTGTTTTTCCACTGTGTGATTTCTTTGCCGCATTTCTTTCCATACTACTGTTGAGAAGAGATTGATAACTGTCTCTTGAGAAAGATTGAGAACGCTTCAAAAGCAAAGAATCTTTATCTGTCCCCATATTCTTCATTGGCATCAACAATGAAGAAACTTTTTCTCTTGAAAGATTTGAAGTCAATTTTTGATCTTTCTTACCACCTTTTTCCATAGACCTTTGTAGAAGTGCTTGATATTCTTGTCCACCATTATCTTGTGTTTTAGGTGCAGAATCAGCAGAACTATTTACAATGGAAAGAGCTTGTTCATAAGCACCAGGTGAAGCATTTATCAGAGATGAAGTATCAGCTCCAAAAACAAGTTGTTCACCATTCTCATCTGTTTGAATCATATCTGGCTTTGAAGAATCAGATTCTGTAACTTCAAATTCATGTTCATCAATCAAACCCTTTTCCTGCATTTCCATAAAATGAAGTTTAAGTTCAGCATTTTTACCATATTCAGTTTTATAGAAATCATTTTTAAGTCTTTCAAGACATTCTTTAGCTTTGTCTTTCGTTTCCTCTTTTAAAGCATATATATCTGCCATTCTAAAAAGAGAATATGCCAATGCTTCTGGTTTCTTTGTAATCAACAAAACTTTACTATATTCAGACATAGCAAGCCTTAAATCATTCAGATTACCCATTGCTATAGTTGCTATTTCTATACACAATCTATAATCCTTAGCATAACGCTTTGTTCTCTGTTGTTCTTTTAAAAATTCGATAGCTTCTCTATATTTTCCAGTAGAAATAAATGAATCAAGCGGAATTTTTATTTCGCTCAAATAATTCTTTAAATCTGTTGGATTGAAGTCATCATTATTAATCAGTATATCTGCAATCATTTTAGTAGTTATAACTGCAAGTTGAGAAAACGGAATAAGTGAAAAAAAAGCATAAGTGCCAAAAAAGAACATCAAATCATCTGATTCAGTATTCATAGTAGGATATAGTTTTATTGTAAAATAACCAAAAAACACGAAAACAATAGAAGTCCATGGAGCTGGAGATACATTATTTTTCATATATCCATAAAGTACATAAAAAATAACTGCATTTAATGCAATATATGATAAAAACCACCAAATGGAAAATTTATAGAATAATCCCATAAAAATCTACCCTTTTATATAAAATAGAATAATTTTAATTTAAACGGAAAAAGGATATAATCCTTTTAATTTGAAATTATCTTGTATTTTTTGAGTTGTTAATTTTTTATATAAATAATAAAATTGTAATATTTCTAAGATAATTTCATCTGACTATTTTATACTTTTCAGCATATTCATAAAATTCAAGTCCAAAACGTGGATTTAAACAAATATGAACAACATTTTCCCTATTACTCAAATAAATTCTATCATTTAAATACTCATGATATAAAAGATTTCTCAATTCAGAAGCATATTTAAATTTTTTTAAATCACAATCAAAGGCAATGCCCATCAAATTATCATCTCTTGTATTTTCTTTAGAAAAATACTTTTCACTGATAAATCCAGTAGCAGGCAAAGAACCCGCTTTTCCATTTGTCTCTGTTTTTAATCTATTAAACATATAAGCAATAAAACCAGCCAATTCAGGTCTCATATATATATCTATATTTTTCTTACCTGATTTGTGTTTCTGTTTCACAAGAACTTTTTCTTTAACAGCATTCTCAACATCTTTTAAAGAATAAAATTTTTCTAATCCTTCTGTCTCAGTCTCAATTATAGTCCCTCTACACTTATAAATCTTATCTGCCAATCCTTGAGTAGTATCAACAAAAGCCGAATATGCCCCAAAAATCTTCCAAGGATAAATATCACTTTCATCAGCAAGAGCATCATAATAATTTTTTGAATTTGTTATTTCGCCCTCCATAGTTAGATAACCATTCATCATATTTCTGACTTTTTGATTTTTCCAAAGTGATAAATAATTTATATTTTTTTCATTGATAAAATCTTTCATATTTGAATGATAAGAATAAGATTTCATCAATGCCTTCATTAGATCTGCATTATTAGTAGTACCATTGTGATATGCAGAAATCGCCAAATCAGGAACATTTTCAAACGAGTTCATAAGTGTTTTTAAATAAATTACAGAATCTTCTGCATTACACTCTGGAATTATTCTTTCATCAGATATATTCAATTCCTTAGCCATTTTTTTATGGCGAGTGGCAATATTAAACAAATCTGCCTGAGCAAGAAGTTCTTTTCTTTTTTCTTCACTTTCTGCAATATTAGCTTTATCTTTAATTTCCCTTGAAATATTCCCCGCATACTCATGAGCAATTTTTACAGCTCCTGCACTCATCTGACCCAATCCTGAACAGGAAGCATATGACATCTTTGATGTATCCCCACTATTTTCCCAAGTCATAACAGCAAGTGGTATCTCTGCAGGAATATCGTATTTTATCGCATTTTTCCTTATTATGTTCTCATATCTTTTTATAATCTCAACATTTTTATCAAGTTTATGAGTACCTGAATCATGAAAAATAACATGTCTATATGAAAGAACTTCATAAGTTGCGTCTGTTACTTCGGATTCAGTGTAATTGGGATTTATTGCTTTAATTGCTTTTCTTATAGGAGCAAAATCCGACATTGTATATTTTGTGAGATAATAGTTATATAATTTTGATTTTGTTTTTTTATATTTACTCAATATTTCGCACAATTCATTTGGATAAGTATTTTTTATATAATTCCAATCTTTGTTTGAATAAAAATAGACAAAATCATCATCTATCTTTATATTTTGTTCACTACAACCTGACAAAGATATAAATATATAAAAAATAAGTGATATAATAAGAATAAATAAAAAGAACAAAATAGATATAGAAACAATCTTTGTTTTATTAAATATCATAAAATAGAAGAAGCATCTCCTTTTCCTTGCCTAATTATCTCAGGATAATCTTTAGTCATGTCAATAATTGTAGAAGGATCAAAATATGCAAGTCCCCCATCAATAACAAGGTCTAAATTGTTTCCAAATTTGTCATGTATATGTTCAGGATTGCAAACATATTCTTCTTCATCATCTTCATCTTTATCAAAAGAAGCACTCGTATTTATGATTGGATTTCCAAGTTCTTCTATTAAAGCAGAACATATTGCATTATCTGCAATTCTTATTCCAACTTCACGCCTTTTGTTCATCATGATTTTTGGAACAGATTTAGAAGCATTTAAAATAAATGTAAAAGGACCAGGTGTCAATTGTTTCATTATTTTATATACAGCATTTGAAACTTGAGCATATTCTGAAACCTGTTTTATATCCTGACATATAAAGCTCAACTGTTTATATTTTGGAAGTTTTTTTATTCTGTAAATTTTTTCTATAGCATCTTTGTTCATCAAATCACAACCAATGCCATAAATTGTGTCTGTTGGATATGCAATAACGCCACCTCTTGAAAGAATATTAACAGCATATTTTATGTCTTTTTTTAAAGGATATTCTGGATCTACTTGAATTATCATAATTTTTAAACGACCATTTCAAAAAAAATATTTAACTTAAATTATTTCTACAAAAAATTTTATAATCTTTCAAAAATTTGACTAGTTTGTTAGATTTACCGATAACCACAAAGTTAATAATATTTTGTACTATAATTATGTTAATTTCTTGTTATTACAAATTATAAGTACATATTGTTAAATTTGTTAACTTCTTGTTAAATCGGCTTGCTACATTTAGAATATTAATCAACTAACACAATAAATTAATTTCTGAATTAATAATAACTAAGATTATAAGGGGAACTTTTTATTTTATAACGAAAACAAAAAAATAAGCTCTACGAAAAATTTGATGGAGCTGTGAAAAAATTAAATAGTTTGCTATCAGCTTTCACAACCCCAAACTAAAAAAAATAGGAGGAAAAATTAAGTGAACAAAATTTTACTGCTCACGGCTATTTCATTTTCTCTGTTTTTATTTATTGCTTCGATAAACCCAGTCTATGCAATATCTAAAGAAGAGAAAAAACTATCTGAATTCATAAAAAAATATGAATCAGAGGTTTCAAAACTTGAATTAGAAGTCAATAAAACTGAGTGGAATGCCTATATAAGTGGCAAAAAAGAAGATTATGACAAAATGAGCAAAGCAGAAATTGCTTGGAATATATATCATTCTAACAAAGATGTATATAAACAGCTCATTGAATGGAGAGATTCAAACAATATAACTTCTCCAGACTTAAAGAGAAAATTATCTATTTTAATAAATAACTATGGTCCATTCCAATTTTCAGAAGAACTTATAGAAAAAATAAGCCAAAAAGAAGCCGAACTTCAAAGAATGTTCAATTCTTACAGAGGAAAAATAGATGACAAAACAGTTACAGAAAAAGACATCTATGAAATTTTAGGAAATAGTAAAAATACAAAAGAGAGAGAAAAAGCATGGGAATCTCAAAAATCTGTAGGTTCTGAAGTTTCTAAAAAATTGATAGAACTCATAAAATTGAGAAATCAAGGAGCCAAAGAACTTGGATTTTCAAATTTTCATGAGATGTCTGTAACATTTTCAGATGAAGACCCCAAAGAAGTTGAAAATATATTTAAAAATTTAGCTTCTGATACAGACAAAAAATTTATAGAATACAAAAAAGAACTCGATAAAAAAATTGCTTTAAGAGTAAATAAAAAAGTTGAAGAATTAATGCCTTGGGATTATTCAAATCCATTTTTCCAAGATGAATCTGAGGGATTTGCACCAGATTTAAGCAAATACTATCAAGGCAGAAATATTCCACTTATTGGCTACAGTTTTTATAATGAAATCGGTCTTCCCCTCGGAAATGTTCTCAAAAACAGTGATCTATATGAAAAAGAGGGAAAATCACAACATGCTTTTTGTTTTGACATAGACAGAAACAATGATGTAAGAATTTTGATGAACATAAGACAAAATGAAGAATCACTATCAACACTTCTTCACGAAAGCGGACATGCAGTATATGATCTAAACACAGACAAAAGCCAATCATGGCTATACAGAACACAAGCCCATACACTGACAACAGAAGGCTCTGCAATGTATTTTGAAAGATTCACAAAAAATCCAAAATGGCTTGAAAAAAATATGGGAATAAAATTGTCAGAAGATGAAGCAAAAAATCTCAAAAAACAGGAAACTCTTTCAGATTTGATTTTCTGCAGATGGACAATAGTAATGTACAATTTTGAAAAAAGTATGTATGAAAATCCAGACCAAGATTTAAATAAACTTTGGTGGGAATTAGTTGAAAAATACCAAAATATCAAAAAGCCTGAAGGCAGAAATAAACCTGATTGGGCTTCAAAAATTCACTTAGTAAGTTCTCCAGTATATTATCACAACTACATGCTTGCAGGTCTTATGGTTGCACAAATGCAACACAAAATAGGAACAAAATTTGCAAAAGATGAAAATTGGGATGAATTTGATGTAACAGGTAATAAAGAAGTAGGAAGATGGCTAAGAATGAATATATACAAACCTGGTGCAAAATATAATTGGAATCTTCTAATTAAAAAAGCAACAGGCGAAGAGTTGACATCAAAATATTTTGTTGAAAGAATAAAGTAAATAGTGTTCAAAAAAAATCCAGCCGAGAAAATGTGAAGTGTACCCCAAATTTAGTACATAACTAAAAGTGAGGCAGTTCAAATGAACTCGACTGGATTTTTTATTTATTTCTCAATTTACTTATACGACACCGTTAAATGCGTCTATATACATTTGTTTTATTTCACTCATAAGTGGATAAGATGGGTTTGTTCCTGTGCATTGATCGTCAAAAGCAAGTTCTACCATTTCATCTAATTTTTCATAGAATGCCTGTTCTGTAACTCCCGCATCTTTTATTGATTTTGGAAGTTTGAGAGCTTCTTTGAGTTTGTCAACTTCATTCAAGAAAATACTTATCTTTTCATCATCACTTAAATTTTTATCAACAATGTGAAGTTCATCAACAATCTGTCCAATTTTTTCTTTGACATTTGGATATTTATACTGTGGGAATGCACACTGCTTAAATGGCTTTTCAGTTGCGTTATACTTGATAACCTGACTGAAGAGAAGAGCATTTGCTATTCCATGTGGGATATTGAACATAGAACCAAGTTTATGAGCCATTGAGTGACAGACACCAAGGAAAGCATTTGCAAATGCCATACCAGCCAATGTTGCTGCATAGTGCATTTTTTCTTTTGCTATTGGATCGCCTTTTCCATGTTCGTAAGATCTCGGCAAATACTTAAATATCAATTTTATTGCTTCAAGTGCATTTGAATTTGTGAAGTTCGTTGCCATGGATGAAATATATGATTCAACAGCATGAACAAGTGAATCAAAACCACTTGCAGCACAAAGACCTGGAGGCATTGTATCGACAAAATCTGGATCGACAATTGCCATCGTTGGAGTGAGTGAATATTCAGCAATAGCATATTTTACATGGGTTTCATCATCTGTTATGATTGCAAAAGGAGTAACTTCTGAACCAGTTCCAGATGTTGTTGGAATAGCTATCAACTGTGATTTCTTTCCAAGCTCAGGAATTGAACAAATTCTCTTTCTGATATCCATGAATCTCATAGATATATCTTCAAAATTAGTATCTGGATTTTCATACATCAACCAAACAATCTTCGCTGCGTCGATAGGAGAACCACCACCAAGAGCAATAATTACATCTGGTTCATAAGGTCTTACGACATTGAGAGCATCTCTAATTGTCGAAAGAGTTGGGTCTGGTCTGACATCAAAGAAAATTTGGAAATCAACACCTATTTCATCGAGAACATTTGTTACTTTATATACTGTATTTGAATTAAATAAAAATCTATCAGTTATGATAAACGCACGCTTTTTGCCTTTCAATTCTCTCAAAGCGAGATCGACAGAACCTCTCTTGAAATAAATCTTTGGCGGAACTTTGAACCAAAGCATATTTTCTCTCCTCTCAGCAACAGTCTTGTAATTTAAAAGATGTTTTACTCCAACATTTTCACTTACAGAATTTTCCCCCCATGATCCACAGCCAAGTGTGAGAGAAGGTTCAAGTCTGAAGTTATAGAGATCACCAAGACCACCATGGGAAGAAGGAGAGTTAATTATAATTCTGCCTGTATGAAGTTTATTGCCGAAAAATGATATTCTATCTTGTTTGCGAGGATCTGTATAAAGTACAGATGTATGACCAGCTCCTCCAAGCTCAACAAGATTATATGCCATATCTGTAGCATGTTCAAAATCTTCAGCCTTGTATAAAGCGAGTACAGGAGAAAGTTTTTCATGTGCAAATGGTTCTTCAAGTGCAATATCTGTAACTTCACCTATCAAAATCTTTGTATTTGGAGGAACACTTATTCCAGCCATTTCAGCAATCTTACATGCAGGCTGACCTACAACAGCAGGATTTACACTGCCATTTTCTTTTATAACTGTTTTACCAACAACTTCTTTTTCTTCAGGTGAAAGAATATAAGCACCTCTATATCTAAATTCTTCTCTTACTTCTTCATAAACATCTTTAACAGCAATAACAGACTGTTCAGAAGCACAAATCATGCCATTGTCAAATGTCTTTGAAAGAATAATTGAAGATACAGCCATTTTTATATCTGCAGTTTCATCAATTACAGCAGGAGTATTACCTGGACCGACTCCTATTGCTGGCTTACCACTTGAATATGCAGATTTAACCATACCTGGACCACCTGTTGCCAAAATAGCGTCGATCATTGGGTGTCTCATAAGCATTGCAGAAAGTTCAACAGAAGGCTCATCAATCCAACCGATTATATCTTTTGGAGCTCCTGCTTTTACAGCTGCATCTAAAACAAGTTTAGCAGCAGCTATTGTTGATTTTTTAGCTCTTGGATGTGGAGAGAAAATAATGGCATTTCTTGTTTTGAGAGCTATCAATGATTTAAAAATAGCTGTCGAAGTTGGATTTGTTGTTGGAACTATTCCTGCCAAAACTCCCAAAGGTTCAGCAATAATTTTTGTTCCATTGGTTATATCTTCTGAAATAACACCACAAGTTTTTGTATCTTTGTGTTTGTTATAGATATATTCTGAGGCAAAGTGATTTTTTATTACTTTGTCTTCAACAATTCCCATACCAGTATCTTCAACTGCCATTTTTGCAAGAGGAATACGAGCTTTATTTGCAGCAACTGCAGCTGCTTTAAAAATCTTGTCAACTTTTTCCTGAGAAAATGTCGCATATATCTGCTGAGCTTTTTTAACACTTTTTATAAGCTCTTCGAGATGTTCAGTAGTTGTAACTACATCAGAAGTTCTTAAAATTTCTTCCATTAAACTAAATCTCTCCTTTCATATCATTTAATCTAACTTTAAATCTTCACTTTTATCCAAATATGCGTTTACTGCTTTTGAAGCAGTTTTTATAGAATTTAATGTTGCATTTCCACCAATACAGCCACTAGGACATGACATAACTTCAATTAAATTACCTTCTTCACAAGCTCCATTTTTGGCATATCTTTTGAGGTCTCTTATGCTCATCTTGTTTAATCCATCTACAACAAAAGGCTTTACCTTATCACTATTTTTGCCAAGTGCAACTCTTACAGATTCTGCAACACCACCAGTAAGAGGATATCCCCTACCCTGTTTTGAAGCAAACTGTTTAAAATCTGTCTCTTCGCATTTTGCAACTTGGATATTAAAACCAATAAGCATTGCTCCAAGTTCTTCAAAAGTCAAAACATAATCTATTGTATCATATTCTGTTGCTTCCTGTCTTTTTGCTACACAAGGGCTTAAAAAAACTGTAACAGCATCTGGATATTTTTCCCTTACCAATTCAGCAGTATAATAAAGTGGAGTATGTGTATCTGAAACAAAAGGTTTTATCTCGGGCATGTGCTTTTTTACAAGCTCATTGTAAGCAGCACAACATGAAGTCGTCATAAATTTGTCGCCTCTTTCCATTCTCTCCATAAAATCTTTTGCTTCATTTTTAGCTGTAACATCTGCACCAACAGCAACTTCCCAAACATCATAAAATCCCATTTTTCTAAGTGCAGTATTTAACTGCTGAGGAGAACAAGGCAACTGACCAGCAACTGAAGGAGCCATCATAGCAACTACTTTCATTCCACTTTTGATTCTTACCAAAACATCAATAAGTTGACTTTTTTCATGTACAGCTCCAAATGGACATGCAACAACACATTTTCCACAAGAAATACATTTATCAAAATCAATTTTGGCAAGCCCCGAAGGACCTTTTGCTATTGCACCAACAGGACATACATTTTCACAAGGAACAATTCTTTTGACAATTGCTTGATATGGACATACCTTCATGCACATGCCACACTGTTTACATTTTGACTGGTCTATGACAGATTTTCCATTTATAAATTTAATAGCATTAAATCTGCATGTATTTACACAAGGTCTTGCAACACAACCTTGACACAACTCAGTAACAAAAACAGCATTTGGAAGACAACCTTGACATGCAGATTCCAAAACAGTCAAAACATCTTTATCAGGTCTTTTTCTATTTACGGCTCTTCTGACAAATTCAGCAAGAGTATGTCTTTCATCATCATCCTCAAGAGTTGTTCCAAGCCCAGCCATAACTCTATTTCTCAAAGCAGCACGTTCTTTATATATACAACAACGATAAGGCACTTCACAACCTTTAGGTCGCATATCAAAAGGAATAAGTCTTGCATTGTCTTCAAAAGAATCACTCAAAAAAGCCTTTACAATACGAACTAAAATTTCTTTTTTTAGTCTTACTGTATCATTTGACATATCAGACATAATCTTATATCAAAAACGAAAAAATTTCGTCAAAACGCCTTTCTTTTATTATTTTTGTTCTATGAATTTCCAAGTTTTTTATCTATAGCTGCAAAAACCTTATCTATTGTAGCTTCTTTTATAACCTCATCATCTACCTTGACATAAGGAGCTTTTGAAAACTTCCAATCAATAGAACAAAGCCCAAGACATGGAACACCTGTAACTTCAACCTTATCACCATATCTTTTAGGAACAGAATCAATAAGTTCCTGAAGATTGGAAGCTCCCATGACAAAACATGTAGTCCCCAAACATACTTTTACATCTATTTTCTTTTCTTCCATAGCTGTATCATCCTTTTATAAAAATTACAGTATTACATATACTGTATATTAACCTTTTTAAAATATTTTTTTTCGAGAACTTCTGCAATTTTCTTTACTATATTTTTTCTTATAGCAATTTCAACAGGTAAAGTAGGATCATAATGAGCTTCATTTAATTTAGCTCCTACCATAAAATATATTTCATCACTATCAAGGAAAAAATTTGATAACCTAACTGCAGCATTATTTGAATCAGGTATTTTATTTTCAAGATATTCCAATGTTCGAGTAAGGGTCAAAACGCCCTCTGTAACTAAATCTGCTCCTTCCATTTCGAGACAAGAAGGTAGAGAATCTATACTTATCAATCTGCCAACTGTAATTTTTGCATTTAATTCTCTTGATAACAAATTCGCTGTTGTTCCTCCACAAACAGCTTTTTTGCCAACAAAATTCTTAAACATATAAGCAAATTCTCTATCACTTGATTGTCTATAAGGAGGACCAGTAAAAACAAGAGATTTTCTTGGTTCTCTAAAATATAAAACACAAGCTGATATATCATCAATAGGCTTTCTATTTGGTTCAACTAATTTTGCCTGCTGTACAATATATTTAGCAAGATTATGGCTTGAAATTTCAGGATCATTTGCAAGTTTAATTTTCAAAAAATCAATTAATCCACTTCTTCTAAGACCTAATTTTAAAACACCACCGCCAAGTCCCGCTTGAGTAACTCCGTCTGAGCAAAAAACGAATCTATCACCTAACTGTGCATTCATTTTATAGACTTTCATATGTCTATTTTTAAAATTTACAGAGTCAATTATAGTAAATTCTGGTTTTAAAACCTCTGTACCTCTAATCCAAACAAAATCTGGATTTCCTTCTTCAACAACAGAAATTTTGCCATCATCAAAACAGTCAATAGCAGAAAAAGTAGAATAACTTATATGTCTCACTTGACAGACAGGAAGAGAATTCATAACAATTTCAGCTGCCTTTTTTATTTTGATATTTTTTTCTATAAATCTCAAAAGCATTGTTGCTGTCATACAAGACAATATATTTGCTTTTATTCCACTTCCCAAACCATCAGACAAAACTGCTATTAATCTTTTATCTTGCGGATAACGCTTAGATACAAAATAATCCCCAAAGGCATTTTGTTTATATTTTTTTTCTTGTACACAATCTATATCTATAAACACTATGCCCTCCTATTTATCATAATCATCTGCAATAGAACTTAATAGAGTCTCTGTTTCAACCATATGTTCACCAAGTAAGCAAGCTATTTCTTGAACAATAGAAATATTTTTTGAAATAACTTCATTTGCTCTTCGTGCTATTTTTTCTCTATTCATCTGTGTTTTAGTTACATCTGTTATTATAGCACCAGCAACTTTACCAGGTTCAAGTACAAAAGCTATAATATCATATATTTTATCATCTAAACAATAATGCTCTTTGTGAATTTCATGACCAAGTTTAAAAACTTCCTTAAATATCTCAACAATATCTACAATACGGTCTAAAGAAGCTCCTGCAATTCCATCTGCTTCAAAAATATCAGCCATATCACCTGTAAAAGCTCTAATAAAAGATGTATTTGCTTCCAATATTCTCAAAAAAGAATCAACAATAACAACAGATGAAGGCATACATCTTATCATTATCGAAGCCTTTTGCATTGCCAATTTTCTCATATATGATACACACATAGAAGGCTCTGCAATACCTGCAATAAGTGCTAACGCAAGTTCCCTACAAGTGTTATATCCACATCCACCACAATTTAATTCATCTTCTGGATTAGACTTTCCTAATTTCTTCAAAGCCTCATTTATTTCTTCTAATGAATACTCTTTTAAATCTTCTTTTTTAGGTGCATAATCCATATGGACTACACTTAAAGGCTCTTTTGGAATAGAATCTCTCAACTTTGTACGAGTCAAAATATCTGAAATAAGCATTATCTCTGATTTTTCTGTGCTTATACAAGGACCACCTATGCAACCACCTTCACATGCAAGAACTTCTGCAAATGTAACTTTAGTGCAATCATTTGGCTTAAATCCATCAAGTGCCTTTTTAAAAGACTTTAAAGAGGCAAATTCTGTCAATATACAATTTTTAACACCTATCTGTTTTAATGTACGATTCATTCCACCATCAATAGGATAGAAATTTCCCTCATTTGCATTATGTGGCAAAAATTTTATCTCTTCTAAATTTATTTCTTTATGTATATTAATAAAAGATTTCTCAAACATTAATTTTAATTCTTCAAAAGTTAAGGAAACATCTATTAAATTTTTATTGGTATCTGATTCATTTTTCTTTCCTATGCATGGACCAATGAAAATAACAGAAATATCTTCGCCATACATTTCTTTTAACATTTTAGCATGTGTCAATGCAGGAGAAGCTATTGGAACTATATTTTTAACAAATTCAGGGCGGTATTTTCTTATATATTCTACAACTACTGGACAAGCACTCGATATAAAAAATCCATTTTCAGCTTTGTTCAATATTTCAGCTGTTTTAATAGATACTTCTTGAGCTCCTAAAGCCGTTTCACTAACTCCAGTAAAACCAAGTTTTTTAAGAGATGAAATAATTTCAGTTTCTGTACAATCAAAAGCTCCTCTCCAACTTGGTGCCAATGAAGCATAAACTTTTTTACTGGATTCCAAAAGTTCTGTCGCTATTCCGACATCTGATCTTACTCTTTTGGCATTACAAGGACATACAATAACACAATTACCACAAGAAATACATTTATCTTGCATAACAAAAGCATGACCTTTTTCAACTTTTATGGCTTTTACTGGACATTCTCTAATACATTTATAACAATCTTGACACTCATTTGTCAATGTATATACAGGTTGAGAAATAGGCATTTATTAGAACCTCTTTTAATTATTTTTTAAATGTTCAGATATTAATTGTTTTATTTTTTCAAAATCAATATTATCATGTTTTTTTTCATTTATAAAAACATGGGGACCATCAGAACATTGATTTGAACAACGAACTCCAGCAAGTTCTATTTTATCTTGCAAACCATTTTCTTCTATATATTTTTCAATAAGTTCAAGATTATCATTATTTCCTCTTGCAAAACAAGAACTCCCCATACATATTGTCAAATTTATTTTATCCATAATAAAATCTTTCTTTTACTTAAAATTTTTTATATAAAATGTGATTTTTTTCTCAATTTCTTTACATTATAACATATAAATTTATAAAGTCAATATTTTTCAAAAAAAATAAACTCTCTATTTAAATAGAGAGTTTATTTTTTTTGAAATTATAAAACTTTACATCTATTGAATGGGAAAATTATTATAACAGCTTTGCCTACTAAATTCTTTCTGGGTAGAAATCCCCAAACATGACTGTCTGCACTGTTATTTCTATTATCTCCCATCACAAAATAAGAATCTTTCGGAACAGTTTGTCTATCCATATCATAAAGTATAGGTTCTAAAATATATGGTTCATCTTGAGCCACGTCATTTACGAATAGAACTCCACTTTTTATTTCAACAGTATCGCCTCCGACTGCTACAATCCTTTTTATAAAATCTTTGCCTTCTGCCTGTGCTTCCGCTGGTGGGTGAAAAACCACAATATCATGGCGTGCTGGATTATAAAAAGAATAAACAAATTTATTTACTATTATAAAATCATTTATTTTTAAAGTCGGAACCATTGAAGAAGATGGAATATAGAAAGTCCTAATTACAAAAGTTATAATTATTAAAGCTGTAACTCCAGCAAGAATAACTGAATCAATATTTTCTATTATAGATTTCTTTTTTTCTTCTTCTATCTTTAGATGTTTGTTAAAACGAAAAACAAGACTAACTATTCCCAAGATAATTACCGCTATAACTAAATATATTGGATTCATGGTTTATCGATCTTATTTTATTTTGTTACTTTTCTCTCTTTTACACGAGCATTTTTACCAACTTTATCTCTGAGGTAATAGAGTTTGGCTTTTCTTACATCACCATATCTTGTTACTGTAAGAGAATGGAGCATTGGAGAATGATATAAAAATGTTTTTTCTACGCCAACGCCATGAGAGATTTTTCTGAGAACAAAAGATTCTCTTAAACCTGTATTTTGTCTTGCAATACAGATTCCCTCAAATGCTTGATATCTCTCTTTTCCACCTTCTACAACTTTGAGTTGTACTTTTACTGTATCTCCAGGTCTAAAATCCTGAAATTGATTTTTCATTTGTTCTTTTGCAAGTTCATCTATAATAGTCATTGTTTTTCTCCCTTGATGTGTTTCTTTTTTTTATTTGCTGTTTACGAAAATTTTATGGCAATTTTTATTTTTTCTATTTTTGAAAATTAATACCGTTTTCTTCTCTTTATTTTTTATTCTTTTTTATATTTTATGAGAAGTTCAGGGCGTTTTTTCAAAGTATTTGTCGTTTTTTGAAGTTCTCGCCATTGTTTTATTTTCTCATGATTTCCTGAAAGGAGGACTTCAGGAACTTTTAGTCCCATAAATTCAACAGGTCTTGTATATTGAGGATAATCCAATCTGTTGTCGGTAAATGATTCCTCTAAGGCTGATTGAGAATCTATGACTTTTGGAATAAGTCTTATCGTTGAATCTGCAATAACCATTGCTGGGATTTCTCCACCAGTTAATATATAATCTCCTATGGAAATCTCTCCATCACATGCCAGCTCAATAAAACGCTCATCCACTCCTTCATAATGTGCACATACAAGAATCATTCCCTCTAATTTGGAAAATTCTCTACACATTTCTTGTGTCAAAACTTTTCCTTGGGGAGATGTCAAATATACAGGAGCATTGGGATTTTGCTTTTTTATTGATTCAACAGCTTTATACAATATTGGAGCAGTCATGACCATTCCAGAACCTCCACCATAAGGAGAATCGTCAACACTTTTATGTCTATCTGTAGCAAATTCTCTTAAATTATGTATGTGAAGTTCTACTAATTTAGCTTTAACAGCTCTGTCAATAATACTGTATGAAAGAGGTGCAAACATCTCTGGAAACACAGTCAATATGTCAATTCTCAAAATTTAATTTCTCCGTGTCTATATGCATTATTTTTTTTGACACGTCTATGTCTTTTATAAATATTTTTAAAGCAGGAACAAGTAATTCACCATTTGCAGTTTCAACTGAATAAATGTCATTTGCAGGATTTTCAAGAACTTCTTTAAGAATCCCAATTTTGTTATCATTTAAATCAAATACTTCCATTCCCTCTAAATCGAAAATGTAATATTGGTCTTTTTCCAACTCTTTTGGTTCTTCTGTATAAAAAGCATATCCTTTTAAAAGTTCTGCTTCATTTCTGTCATTTATTTCTTTAAATTTTAGGATCAATTTTCCATTGTGAGAACGATTTCTTTCTATAGTTAGATGTTTTTCACCAACTACACCTTCTTTTGCTCCTACAAGTTTATTGCCTTCATCAAATCTTTCAGGAAAATCTGTCAATACTTTGACAAAAACTTCTCCTTTTATTCCACGAGCACTAGTAACTGCTCCTATTTGAATCCTTTTTCCTGCCATAAAATTTTTATAAGCCTCTCAGTTCCATTACCTTCCAGTCTTTGACAACAATTTCAGCACCATGTAATATTTTCTGAATATCATCGCCTTCTTTTACATCTACTGGACCTTCAAGAATTCTGAAAACTATTTCTTGACCTTCTGGGACATTTTTAAAAGCATTCATTTTTACTTCCATATCTTTTTTGATTTCTGCAAGTCTTACTTTTTCGAATTCAAGTTGTTTTTTTATGTTGGTAAGATCTTCTACAGAAGCACCACTTTTTTTAGTTTTTTCATACATGCTTTCTGCTTGGGCAAACATTTCTTCATTCTTTTTTAATGAATCTGAAGTTTCATCGAGAATTTGTTTGCGAAAATCTTCAGTCATTATAACTTTTATAGCAACGGGTCTCTTTACTTGTATAGAACTCATAATTTCCTCCTGATTTTATATGATTTCAACAACGACTCTTTTGCCTTCTTTGACGGCAGCCGCTCTAATGACTGTTCTTATTGCTTGTGCAATTCGTCCTTGTTTGCCTATAATCTTTCCCATATCTTCGGGAGATACTCTGAGTTCAAGAACAACAGTTTTTTCGGCTTCTAATAGCTTTACTTGTACTTCATCTGGATTGTCAACGAGAGATTTTGCAAGGTATTCCAAAAGCTCCTTCATAATTTTGCCTCCAATTATTTTTTTATGCTGTCCCAATGTGTAATATGACTCTTCCAAAACTAAGTAATGGAATTTTGCGAATATTCGCTAAGGGTTTGTCAATATCCCTTTAAGAATTAGTTTTCTTTTTTGTCTTTCTTTTTGCTTGCTGTTTTGACAGTAGGTGTTTCAGGTTTGAAGATACCGAGTTTGACAAGTATACGTCTTACTGAATCTGTTGGTTGAGCACCTTTTGAAAGCCATTCGTTAAGTCTGTCTTGTTTTACAAACATTTTATTTTCAATGTCTTTACCTTCGGCATCTCTTTTGTTTCTCGGATTGTAGGTTCCGATATTTTCAATTATTTTGCCGTTTCTTGGACATCTTGCATCTGCTACGACGATACGATAGCTTGGTTGTTTCTTCTTTCCCATTCTTGTTAATCTAATTTTAACCATTATTTTTCTCCTTATAAAATACTATTGGTTTTATTTTTTGTTATTTAGAAAGGAAGCCTAAAAGGCAAACCCATTTTACTCATTTTTTCCATATCAGCAAATTGTTTAAACATTTTTTTACTTGCTGTATATTGTTTTACTAATTTATTTACATCTGAAACTTCTGTTCCAGAACCACTTGCGATCCTCTTTTTTCTACTTGCATTTAATATAGAAGGATTTAATCTTTCCTCCATAGTCATGGAACGAATTATTGCCTCAACTTGATTTACCTGTTTATCCCCGATAGGTATATCTTTTGTGATTTGTGCAAATCCTGGAATCATTTCAAGAAGACTTTTTATCGGTCCCATTTTCTTGATTCTTTGAAGTTGATCTAAAAAATCTTGTAGGGAAAATTCTTTATTTCTAAATTTCTTCTCAAGTTCAAGAGCTTCTGCTTCTGAAAATTCTCTTTCTGCACGGTCGATAAGAGTTAAAATATCGCCCATTCCGAGAATTCTTGAAGCAATTCTGTCTGGATGGAAAGGTTCAAGAGCATCAAGCTTTTCACCCATTCCAACAAATTTAATCGGTTTTCCTGTAACTTCTTTTATTGAAAGAGCAGCTCCGCCTCTTTCATCACCATCTAACTTTGTTAGTATTACACCTGTTATGTCAAGTCTTTCATTAAATACTTGTGCAATATTTACGGCATCTTGTCCTGTCATTGCATCTACTGTCAAAAGTATCTCATGTGGCTGTATCTCATTTTTGATTTCTTCGAGTTCAGCCATGAGTGTCTCATCTATCTGCATTCTTCCTGCAGTATCTATTATAACTACATCACAACCAGATGATAAGGCATGGGAAATTGCACCTTTACATATCTGAACAGGTTTTTGTTTATCCCCGAGAGTAAATGTGGGTACATTTAAGCCATTTGCCAATACTTCAAGTTGTTTTATAGCTGCAGGTCTATAAACATCAGCAGCAACAAGTAGAGGAGAATGCCCATTGTTTTTTAAATATTTTGCAAGTTTTCCTGAAGATGTCGTTTTTCCTGCTCCATTCAATCCGACCATAACTATTACTGTAGGAGGAGTAGGTGATAAAATAAGTTCTGAATTTTCATTGCCCATCAACTCAAGAAGTTCATCTTTGACAAACTTTATTACAAGCTGACCTGGCGAAAGACTTTCCCAAATTTCAGAACCAACAGCCTTTTCTTTAACTTTTGAAATAAAAGTTCTGACAACTTTTAAATTGACATCTGCCTCTAATAGGGCAATTCTAACTTCCCTTAATGCTGTATCAACATCTTG
This sequence comes from Candidatus Xenobia bacterium, assembly GCA_045114665.1. GTDB lineage: Bacteria > Vulcanimicrobiota > CADAWZ01 > CADAWZ01 > CADAWZ01 > CADAWZ01. The sequence goes on from JBGUKW010000318.1 coordinate 29,719, forward strand.
CTGAGTTAATTTACCTTTGCCACGAAGTTTTTTGAATATTGAACTTAATTTTTCTTGTAGTGATTCAAACATTTAACTGAGTTTATTAATCCAAAAGTTTTTAATTCGAATTATTAATAAGCGAATTTGTATTTAGTCTGACTACTCCTACAGACAAACCTGTAGGGTTCTGACTGCCAAGTTTAGCTTGTAATCATACATCATTTTCAGACTTAGATATACAAGTGTAAATCTGTTTGAGTCAGGACTTTTATTACCAAGCAATCCAACGACCACATTAGCGGTAAATTTCTGCTTTTTAGCAAGGAAGGATAGTCAAGCTCCCTGATATTTTGTTGTTAAGCTAGTTTTAATTTCGCTGTTTAATACTTTAATTTTATTAGACTTAATCCATATTATATATTTAATTTATGTAATTGTCAAGTAAAAGAAAAGCAACTTTCATCTTACAGGCAAGTCTGCGGTTTTTCTGCCACAAACCTATAACATATATCTTCAACTTAATCAAGATATAAACATAAGAAATCCTTCACCAAATTTTGATGAAGGATTTCCATTATCTATTCATTTTTAATATCTAACTTAGAAACCGAATCCCAAGAATACATGACCATTGTTGCCATAGCCATTGCCATAAGATGTGTTGATTCCACCATTATTTCCCATTCCCATAGCCTGTTGCATTACTTTTTGTTTTGCCTGATTGAGTCTCTGCAATTTTTTCTCTATTGTCTTGATCTGTTTTTTGATCATTTTGGCTTTTGATTTGTTGAGGAGCTTTTTCATCCAATTGCCAGAATCTGTATCAAGTTCGCTGAGTTTGATTTCAAGATTGACCATCTTTGATGTCAATTTGTGAATCTGCTGGTCAAGTTTTGAAATTTCCTGATTGAATTCACCACCAAAACCGATGTTTCCAATTCCACCGATTCCGCCGAAATCAAATCCTCCACCGATATATCCATTGCCATAGGCACCTGTTCCTATTGAACCATAGTTACCAAGACCATAGTTACCTGCACCAAAGCCATTGACACCACCGTAGTTACCATAGCCACCACCGTAGTTACCATAGCCACCACCGATAGCTTGCATTCCATAGTTACCCATGCCCATGTTCATACCGCCAACATTCATGCCCATGTTCATGCCCATACCACCGAACATGCCCATATTGCCATACATACCGAAGTTCATGCTGAAGTTGCCAACTTGCTGTTTTTCTATGTATTTGTGGTTCTTTACATCAATTCCGACGATTCCCATTTCTTTAGCTGAGAGCATTTCGCCTTCGTCAACTTTGCCGTTGCCATTTTTATCTGTCCAGAATTTTGCTTGTTCAAGTTCTTTTTCATCAATATAGCCATTTTTGTCTTTATCAAAGATATCTTGAGCTTTTTCCCAAGCATTTTTGTATTTGTTCTGCTCGCCATTGAGACCAACTTCGTTCATCATTTCTCTTCCGTTGTTGATTTGACCGTCGCCGTTTTTGTCATATACGAGCTGAGCATCTTTTGTGTTCCATTCTTTAACTGTATCTACGATACCATCGCCATTAATATCGAATTTGATGTTCTTTTTGAGTTTTTCAACATTGAGTTGACCATCATGGTTTGTATCGAGATAGAGTGGGTCTCTCTTTCCGAGTGTTGTGTCAAGATTTGTTGCCCATGCATCACCCATTGAGTATCCATAGATAGGAAGGTTGATTGAGCCGCTCATACCGAACATTCCGCCCATACCGAGCATGCTCTGCATTCCGCCCATTCCATACATATTACCCATGCCCATCATTCCGTTCATTCCATACATGCCAGACATTCCGCTCATGCCCATCATTCCGTTCATTCCATACATACCGCCCATACCGAGCATACCTGAGAGCATTGAAGACATGTTGCCATAACCAAAGCTGGAACCAAAATTAGCATAGTTATTTATGATTGTGTTGAAGTTGACATTAAAGTTAACCATTATTATGCCTCCTAAATAATTCTTTTTATGAGAATTTTTTAATAATAATTTATTACTTATATTATCACATGTTTATTATTTAAAATAAAGACTTAAAATAAATATTTTTTGTTAACTTTTTGTAAAAAAAATGTTAACTGAAATTTTCTTTTACAAAATAGTCAATGTGTCATATAAGTAACTTATTACTTGTTAATTTTAATATTCTTTCTTTTGTTTTTTTTATCCCTGTATAAATGTTAAAATTTTTTTTTACTATTTTAGATATTTACATAAGTCATGTTCTTTTTTTTTACGCTCATTTTATAATTTACAAGTCATGAAAAAAATAACAGAGCAAAAAACTCTGTTATTTTTTATAAATATGCGGGAGATGGGACTTGAACCCATACATCCTTAAGGATATCAGCTCCTGAAACTGACGCGTCTGCCATTTCGCCACTTCCGCTTTAAATTTGTTGAAATTATATCATGACACTTTTTTTCAAATATTCATGAACATTATTCAACAATTTTTAGAATATCATGTTTTTTTATTTCAATATATTTTTCCATATCTTCTTTGGTTTTAAATTTACGTACTTTTGAATACCAATCTTTCCCACTTTTTTCTAACTTTTGAAATTTTTTACATCCTAAATATACAGAATGAATAAGAGTTCTTACAATATATTTATTTATTTGATTTTCTTTTATTTTTATGTATATTTTTGAAACTATTTCTTCGTTATCATTTAGAATCCAACAATTATTTGATTCATCATGTTTCCAAAGCATTTTTAAATATCTCCTCTTGGAATTGCTCCACTTTTTATCATCATGAAATATAGTGTTTTATTTTTATTTTTATCTATGTAGTCTATCGGAGTTTTTCCCATATTATCTATAGTATTTATTGGTGATTTATTTTCTATCAATATCCTCAATATTTCTGGAGTACCATCAGTTCTCAGATAATGAAGTGGAATTCTTCCATATTTATCTCTTGCACATACACTATTTGGATGTTTTTCAAGTATTCTCAATATTTTATTTCTATCTCTCCTTATTACAGATCTGTGCATTTCTGTATATGCTTTTTTCTCTACAGTTACTACATTTATTCCTGCAACTATTACAAATAACACCAATATTGAGAAAAAAAAGTAATCTGTTATTGATATTTTATAGTCTTTTCTATTTTTTAGCGATTCATAAAGAGCTATATTAGTTCTTACAAACTTTTGTTTTTGAGATTTTGAATTTTTTATTTCTTTATGAATAGCTGTTCCAAATGGAATGCTATTTTTTTTTAGTGTTTTTTCAAGATGTCTTACTTCTGCTGGAGAAATATTTGTTGCTATTTTAAAATTATATTCTCCATTGTTATTTTCTGTATCTGATATATATTTTTCTAGTTTTTTACCAGTTTTTGAAAGATATTTTTTTCTTTCCCCTTTGATAAATACATCATAGGTTTTAGTTTGATTTTCTTTCATAGCTATACAGTAAATGTAGCAGTTTCAGTTGCAGTCGTAAATTTTCTCAATTTTTCAGCATATTTCATACACATTTTTTCTACTTGAAGTTCATCTATTTTACCAACCGGAACATATATTACTACTACTATATCTGAGGTGTTTTCAGTTGTCTTTCCAAGCATTGAATCTTTTACAGGGGTTCCAAGTGGCTCTTCTTTTGAATTACATACAGTTATTAGACCTTTTAAATCAAGTTCTTGACCTGATTTATTGAAGATATATTTTTCACCTTGTAATCCAACTTTGATAACAATATTATCTCCAGTTTGATTTAAATCAAGTGTTGATATTGGAAGTTCCCATAGTATTGAAAAATAATTATTTATATCAACTACATTATTTATAAATGGAAAATTATCTTCTGAAACTGTCCTCAATAGATATTCACTTGCAGGCTTATTTCGTCCAGAAGGCTTATAACCTCCATTTTTTAGCATTTTTCTTACAGAAGTTAAAAGCTCTCTGTCAATATTTTCTTCTTTTTGTTTTTCTTTTACAAGTTGCTTTATTTCTGATTTTAAATTATCATCAGATTCAGCAATTTTTATGCCACTTGCTGTTATGATTCCAGCTATTAACCCTATATTTTTGCAATTATTTACTACATACATTTTTTAATTATTTACTTTTTTTAAGTTGGAATAAAAATATTTCTTTTAATAAATTAAATAATTTATTGTCATCCCTATTTCTTGCACCTTTTGTATATTGAGTATATCTACTTATATATGCAGGTGGAATTTCATAGTTTGGAAGTCTATTTTGATTGAAGAAATGCTCTAATACAAGTCTTGTCAAACGGCTATTTCCATCTACAAATGGATGAGTGTGTTGCAACTCATTGTGTAAGAATGCACCAAATTTTATGACATCTGGCAAGCCTTTAAATTTAGCACTCTCCTTTTGATATTTTTCAATCAATTTTTTGAGAGTTTGCTCGATTTTTTTGTATGGACATATTTTAAAATATGGATTTCCACCTATTTGTACTTGTTCAGTTCTGAAAATACCACCAATTTCTGGATCGTCCATAAGCAGTTTATGATATTCCATAAATAATTCTATTGAGAGAGGTCTTCCTTTTGCAACTTGTTCTCTCATATATTTGCTTGCTTTCTCAAAATTATCTTTGAAAGTTGTATTTAGAGATTCTGGATTTTTTTCAGCGAGAATTTTCTTCATTTCTTGCTGAAGAGGTGTCAAATTTAATTGTATATTCCTAGCTGGATCGTCTTCTGTTATGTATTTCACTTCTGTTGGATTATTCATGGAACCAAATTTTGCGACCATTTGTTTTCTCATCATTTCTTCCATAAGGATATTTTCAACAGAGAGCGGTTTCAATTTTTTGTTTTCTTTTTCAGGAACTCTGTTGTTTAGCTTCAAGATCAAATCCAAAAAAGAATTTTGAATTATTTTTGCCCTAAGTGGAGATTCTTCATACATTAATAAGAAGCCATTTTTCTTTAAAATAGATATATTTAAAGTTTTTGCTTCAGGTGATTGCTGTACTGATGAAAATGTAAAGAAATTTTGGTTGTATGTTTGTTCCAAGAATATCATCATAGGGCTTGATATATAATTGTTGTAGTTGATATCATACATCAATGCAAATGAAAGAACATCAAAAAGAAGTTTTGCATCTTCGCTATTTTGTGGAAATCTCAACATGCTTCCACTTCTTTCGATTAACTTATTTACAACAAGTATTTGTACATCCTGATTGAATTGCATATCCCTTTCAATTTCTGTTATCTTTTGTACCTCTGATGATAAAACTTCGCCTCTTGCTGCTACCGTGAGAAATATGTCATATCTTGTTCCAGCCATAAAATGCAACCTCACTTTAAAATCAGTTTTCAAAATCAAAATATAATTAAATTATAATTTATAATAATATAATTTTATAAATATTACCAACTAATATCTATTATTAAATTTTATATTTATTTTTGAATTTCCTTCAATTAAATCTATCTTTAGTTATTTCATTTCTTGATTTAGATTTCTTATTGATGTATAATAAAAATTAAATAATTTTCTCGGAGGCAATATGTATGATTTTGATGTAAGGGCTTTCATAGATAGATATTTCGAAGAAAATGATCCAAAATTAATGGAAGAACTTGATGAAACTATTGGTAGTTCAGAAGACCCTGTAGAAATTTCTACTTTGGGAGATTGGATTTTCAGAAATTATATTGCAGATGCTTTTTCAGAAACTATTAACGAAAACAACAAATTTATTTTATCTAAAGTTCAAGAAATGATAGAAAAAGCATGTGCTAACTGTCCAAAAGAGAATGTAAAAGAAGTTTTTGAAATACCACAAGAATTAAAAGACGAATTGAATTTAGAATAATTTTAGATGAAATATTTTTTATTCTATATGTCTCTAAAATATTCGGAGGGAAAAATATGGTTTTAAATAAGAATTTATTTTGTTTTATGTTTGTATTTTGTTTTATATTGTCTGCATTACCTATATATGCAGATTTAGAAGTTTCTGATAAGCATATAGATTTCGGAGTTTTGATGAGACCTAAAACCAAAAAACTTACGGTGGAAGTTTTTAACAATTCTGATTCACCTTTTTTAGGAAGCATAAGTTCAGAAGCAAAATGGGTCAAAATAACTCCAGGCGAGATAGCTCTTTCTCCAAAAGAAAAAAAAGAAATTTATTTTTTTGTTGATTCTGCATTGTTAGATCCAAATGATTATAGGGCTGAGATAAAATACAGTGCTGTTATTGGAAAATGCGACATAACTTCAATAGCAACTTGTACAATTATTGAGGGAAAAAATGATCCTATTCTGAAGATCGATAAAAAATCAATAGATTTTGGAACAGTCGAAAGAGGAGAAAATCCACTTAATAAAATCGTTTTAGAAAATATTGGTTCTGGCATTCTAAATCTTTCCGTATCTTTTCCAGATTGGTTAATAGCAGATTCTAATGTAAAAATTAGAGCTACACAAAAAATTAATCTCTATTACAGAGCATTGACGAAACGCCTTTTACCAGACACTTATACAGGTGAACTTGTTCTAAAAGATGAATCTGGAGAAATGACAAAAGTCCCTATTTCCATAAAAGTAAAAGCAAGACCAGACGATCCAATAATAACTGTATCTCCTAAGTTTTTAGATTTAGGAACAGTCAAAAAAGGAAGAAAAGCAAGAGGAAAATTTAAAATTGGAAATAAGGGAAAAAATCCATTTGATTGCAAATTGATATATCCCGAATATGCCTATGAGCCTATCGATGAGTTGAAAGAAGTAACAAAAGAGAGAAGTATTTTACTTGTAATAAATACAAAAAATCTTCCAGTTGGAGTTACAAAAGACTCTGTTAGATTGACTTCAGATTATGGAATTGTTGATATTCCATTCAAAGTAACTGTAAAATAAGTTTACAATAAAAAAGTTTGGGCATGGGTCATGCCCAAACTTTTTTATTGTAAAGAGAATCTAACAATTGAAGCAACTGAGATTGCAGCTGTTTCTGCTCTCAATATCCGTTCTCCTAAATTTAAAATAAAAGCATTTTCATTTTTTGCCAATTCCACTTCTTCTTTTGTAAATCCACCTTCTGGACCAATGAAAATACTTATTTTATCTTCAGTGTTGATAGAATCTTTTATTTGTAGCCATGACATCTTTCCACTTGGATCTGGAAAAATTATCGTACTATCTAATTTAGCCTGTTTTATTGCTTCTTGAAATTTAATTGTGTCCTCTAATAAAGGAATAAAAGAGCCTGCACATTGCCTTGTTGCTTGATTTAATATTGAATTACATCTAGCTTTTTTATTTTCATTTAATTGAAATTCTCCACAGTTTTTGGTTATTATTGGAATTATTTTCTTTACTCCAATTTCTGCCATTTTTTCAAGCACTATTTCAAATTTTGTCGGTTTTATCATGCTCATGTACAGATCGATATTTATGCCATTATCTATTTTTTCTTTTCTTTCAACTATTTTTGCTTTTACAGATTTTTTATCAAAAGATATTATTTCTGCTACATATTCAATTCCAGAACCATCTTCAGCAATAAATTTGTCTTTTTCTTTCATTCTCAATACTTTGACAATGTGCTTTTGGGCTTCTTGGTCTGTTTCAATAATATCTCCATTTATATTTTCACTTGGGATAAATATTCTTCTCATTTTACTTTTTTGGCAGCAAATGCTATCCAAAGTCCTTTTTCAAGCACTTCTATCATCTCAAAATTTTCACTTTCGATAACAGCTTTTTTGGCTTCTTCCTCTTGGTCTATTGTTATTCCCGAGCCTATAAAAATTCCATCTTTTTTGAGGCATGGGAGACTACCTTTTATTATGTCTTTTACCTGGTATAGAAATAAATTTGCTACAGCTAAATCATATTGACCATGGACATCGGTCATGGCATCTCCTGTGATGATTTCTATCTCATTTGACAACTTCATTCTGTCTATATTTCTTTTTGCTTCTGTTGTTGCAATGGGATCGTTGTCAATTCCTGTTATTTTCTTTCCGCCTATCAAAGCTCCTACCATTGAGAGAATAGCTGAACCTGTTCCCAAGTCAATCATGGACATGTCGTTTTGCAAGTATTTTTGAATCAATTCTATACAAGATGATGTTGTAGCATGATCGCCTGTGCCAAAAGCCATGCCTGGTTCTATTGTTATTATTTTTTCTCCATTTTCTGCTTTTGGATTTTCCCAAGGTGGAGTTATTATTATCTTTCCAATTTTTATAGCCTTAAAATTTTTCTTCCAGTCATTTTCCCAATCTTCGGCTTTCAAAATTGTTTTATTCGTTTTGGAATCTATATTTTTTATGCCTTCAGATATAATTTTTAGTTTTAATTCTCCTGATTCATCTTGTGGAAGATAAAAAGTTATTGTTTTCCTGTCTCCATTTTCTTCTTCCAACCAACCAGAAATTCCAGCTAAATACAGAAATTCTTCAGTTATACATGAATCATTTAAGCTTGTTTCTATTTTTATTGTTGTGTAATCCATATTTTCGTCCTCTTTATTTTCTTTTTGTCCTCTTTCGTCTTTTTTTAACATTCTCATTGTGTTTTATATTGACATACTCTCCATAAATAAATTTAGTGGATTCTGGGATATTAACGAACCTTGCCTCTATTTTAAATTAGAGGTCTTACGAGTTCTCTCCACAATGGTTGATGCCCCAACTATATTCTTTATTTATCATTATGTTTCTTGTTTTAATTTAAGTTTAGAGAACAGACGATTGCCTTCTCCATCTATCTTTATTCCTGCGTTTATATCACGATCATGATGAACACCACAAACAGGACAAGTCCATTCTAATTAAACCTTTTATCCATAGGCAAAAATGTTGCATATTCATCTTTAAATACAAGTTTGATTGTCGCAGTTGGACCATTTCTATGTTTTGCTATTATAATTTCACTTGTCATATTTTTTTCTTCACCCTCTTTGGGCTTGTTGTAATAACTGTCTCTATATATAAAACACACGAGATCCGCATCCTGCTCTATTCCTCCAGAATCTCTGAGATCAGATAGTAGAGGATGTTTATCTTGACGGCTTTCTACACCTCTGTTTAACTGGGCAAGTGCTATAACAGGTATATCGAGTTCTTTTGCAAGTGATTTTAACTGTTTAGATATATCGGAAACTTCTTTGTTGACATCTCCCTTAAATATTGGATTTCCTCTTATTAACTGAAGATAGTCAACTATTATTACTTGAATTTTATGCTTATTTTTCATTCGTCTTGCTTTAGAACGAATTTCCATTACAGAAAGACTACTTGAATCATCTATGTATATTGGGGCTTTGTCTATATTATTTAGACTGGCAGTAAGATTGCTCCAATCACCATCTTTTAACATACCTGTTTTTAATCTATTTCCGTCTATTCTCGATTCTGAACACATTATACGCATGACAAGTTCTTCTTTTGGCATTTCAAGACTGAATATTCCTACAGGTATGTTATTTCTTATTGCCATATTTTGAGCCATGTTAAGACATAATGCAGTTTTACCCATACTTGGACGAGCTGCTACTATAACAAGATTGCCATTTTGAAAACCTGCTGTCAAATAGTCGAGATCGTCAAATCCAGAAGGTATGCCTGTTATTTTTGACTGTCTTTCATACAGTTTTGAGAGTTTCTCAAAAGCAGGATCAAGTATGTCTTTTATATGTACATAGTCATTTAGAGTTTGTTTTTGAGCAAGAGAAAAAATCTCTTGTTCACTTTTATCCATTAAATTTACAACACTGTCATTTTCTGTTTGACCATAAGAAATAATATTCATGCCAACAGTTATTAAGTCTCTCAACAGAGCTTTTTCTCTGACTATATCAGCATAATATGAAACATTAGACAGAGCAGGTAAATTGTCTTGAATATGTGTCAAATATTCAATTCCACCTACTTTATCAAGATTTCCATTATTTTTTAGGTAATTTGTAACAGTAAGTATATCAACAGGTTCATTATTTGTTGAAAGATTTAAGATTGTTTCATATATTATTTGGTTTGCTGTTTTATAAAATCTATCTGGGGATTTTATTATTTCTGCAATTTCGGCAAGAGCATCTTTGTCCAATAATGCAGCTCCTAAAACTGCTTCTTCAGCAAATAGATTTTGTGGAGGAAGTTTATCTAATGGTATATACATATATTATCCTTAAAAAAATAATTTGAATATTTGAAAATAAAAAAAGCGGAGCCGATTTTAAAATCTCTACCGCTTTATGTCATCTTATTCGGAAAAAATTATTCTTTTTCACCTTCAGCTACGGCTTCTGCCTTTTCTTCTTCTGATTTTACAACGACTTTTACTTCAGCTTTTACATCTTTGTAGATTTTTACTACAGCATGATATTCGCCTACTGATTTGATCTGTTCTTCAACACTGATTTTTCTTCTATCTATAACAATTTTAGTCTTTGCTTCAATTGCATTAGAGATGTCCTGTGTTGTAACTGAACCATAGAGCTTACCCTCATCACCGACTTTTGCAATTACTTCATATATATTTGCAGAGATGATCTTTGCTTGCTCTTCTGCTTTAGCCGTATTCTTTGCTATTTTGCGATCACGAGCTACTTTTTCATTTTCCCAAGTTTTAAGATTACCTGGAGTAGCAATTACCGCATAACTTTTTGGGAGAAGATAATTTCTTGCATATCCATTTTTTACAGTTACGATATCCCCTTCTTCTCCAAGAAAATCGACGTCTTTTGTAAGAATTACTTTCATTGTTTTTTCACCTCATTAAAAATTTCGGTAATCCGGCGTTGATTATGCGGTAAACGGAAGAAGTGCTATAACTCTTGCTCTTTGTACAGCACGAGTCAAAGCTCTTTGATGTTTTGCACAATTTCCGGAAACTCTTCTTGGAAGAATTTTTCCTCTTTCACTTATGTATTTTCTCAATGTTGCAACATCTTTGTAATCTGCAACACTGTCTTTTTTAGAACAGAATAAACAGACTTTTCTTTTTGGCTTTCTCATTCTGGAGCCACCTTCACGTCTCATCATGGCTTTATCCTTCCTTATATAACTTTTGCACTTGTCGCATTTAATACGACTGGCATATTTTGTTCAAAAATTACTTTTTTAAAATGGCAAATCGTCGCTCATTCCAAAATCCGAACTGTCGGACTGTGGCATGTCTGCATCTGAAATTTCTGGTATTTCATCTTTTGCTTGTGGATTACCAGAACTATTTTTGCGGTCTAACATTCCTATATCGCTTGCTATTACTTCAGCGACTGTTCTTTTTGAGCCGTCTTGAGCTGTATAGTTACGAATTTGTAATCTTCCTTCTACATATATGAGTTTACCTTTTTCAAGATATTTTCCACATATTTCTGCTAAATTTTGCCAAGCTACTATATTTATGAAGTCAACATTTTGTTGTGTTGGATCAGTAGAAGCTTTTTTTAGACGGTTTACTGCAAGTGTAAATGAACAAACAGGCTTGCCTGTTTGAGTATATCTCATTTGTGGAGCCGCTGTTGTACGACCGATTAAAATAATCCTATTTAACATGTCGATTTACCCTTTTATTTTTATTTATCAAGTCTTATGAATAATGAACGAACGATTTTTTCATCAAGTCCCATAAGTCTTTTTGTTTCATCTGTTGTTGCAGGAGTTGCTTTGTAGTTCATGCAAACATAGAATCCCTCAAAATGACCATTGATTTCATAAGCAAGTCTCTTTTTTCCAAGAGTGTCAATCTTTACAACTTCTCCGTCATGACTTTTAACTAATTCGGCATATTTATCCATAATTGCACGAATTTCGTCATCAGAAAGACTGGAAGCTATTATATAAGTTACTTCGTAAGCGTTCAAAAAAATATACCTCCGTATTTTTCTTTTCTATAACTTTATCACTATTTTTTTTCAAAAAGTGGTTTTCTTACAAAACTATTTTTTCATTATACTATTTTGATTTAAATAATGCAAGTTTTATTTTATTTTTTTATAATATAATTTTTAAAATTAATGATTATATCTTATATAAATATAAAAAACACTATATATCTGGATCAAAATCAAAGTTCTGACCACCTATAATTATATTGTCCCCTGCTTTTGCACCTGCATTTATAAGTGCATCTTCCAATCCAATACCTTTAAATTTTTTCTGCAGATATGAAACAACATCTGGATTATATAAATCCATCATAGCCATGAGTTTTTCTATTTTATATCCCTTAACTATAAATGAATCGTTTTCTCTCTCCACAGTAAAATCTGTAATCATTTTTTCAGGGCGTATTGGTATTATTGTTTCAGGAACATCTGGAGCTTCTTGTGCATATTGGAATATTTTTTTTGAAAGTTCTTCTATTCCTTCCCCTGTATCGCAAGATGTAAAAAGAACATCTATTCCTTTTTCTTTAAAAATATTCTCTATTTTTTTCAAAATTTTCCTATCTTGGACTAAATCAATTTTATTTAAAACAACTATTTCAGGTTTATTTTCCATTGACTCATCATATAAATCTAATTCATTTCTTATTGATTCATAAGTTTTGATAGGATTTTCTTGTGTTTTCTCATCAGATATGTCAATCATGTGGATCAACATTCTTGTTCTTTCAATATGTTTTAAAAAGAGAAGTCCAAGTCCTTGACCTTTATGAGCCCCTTCAACAAGCCCTGGAACATCTGCCAAAACTACTTCAACATCTCCATCTTGCATTATACCCAATACAGGATTTAATGTTGTAAAGGGATATGAAGCTATTTTAGGATTTGCAGATGTTATTTTAGATAAAAGAGATGACTTTCCAGCATTTGGAAAACCTACTATTCCAGCATCAGCCAATATTTTCAATACAAGCCTAACCCATTTTTCATCACCTGGTTCTCCTTTTTCAGAAAAACGTGGTACATGCCTAGTAGGTGTTGAAAATTTTGCGTTACCTCTTCCACCTCTTCCGCCATGGGCAACTATAAATTGTTGTCCATGCTCTGTTAAATCACATATTGGATCACCTGTTTCACAGTCATATACAAGAGTACCTGGTGGAACATATAAAATGATGTCTTTTCCATTTCTCCCATTTTTTCTTGAACCTTGACCATGAACTCCAGGAGAGGCTTTGAAATGTGCTTTATATTTAAATTGTAAAAGATCGTTTTCTCCTGCATCTGTTTCAAGTATTACATTTCCACCGCTTCCGCCATCTCCGCCATCTGGACCACCGTTAGCGACATACTTCTCTCTTCTGAAACTAGTGCAGCCGTTTCCACCATCTCCGCCTTTTACAAAAATTTTCGCTTCGTCTATAAAACGTTCTCTCATGTTCTTTTTCTAAATTTAATTAATTAGGGCATGTTGGTAAAATCTAAAATATCCAATAAAGATTTCAAAAACTAATCATGATTATACCAACACACCTTAAAAAAGGCTGTTGAAAACAGCCATAATTTTTATTTTATGGGGAAATTTATTACTCAGCTACTTCTTCAACTTCAACTTCTGTTACATTTACATATTTTTTGTTATGACGCATTGTGAATTCTACTGTACCAGTAGCTGTTGCAAAAATAGTATGGTCTTTGCCCATTCCTACATTTTCTCCAGGATAGAACTGTGTTCCACGCTGACGAATGATTATATTTCCAGGAATTACGGCATTGCCTCCGAATTTCTTTACTCCGAGACGCTGTGAATTACTGTCTCTTCCATTTCTTGAGCTTCCCATTCCTTTTTTATGAGCAAATATTTGAAGATCGAATTTCATTGTTTTTAATCCTTTCTACTCAATAAGGTTTAATTCTTTTTTGAATTGATTAGCATGTTTGAACAAAATTATTGTGATTTTTGAATATGCAATCTATTACAGTTGAAATATTATAGCATGTGTTTTTTGTAAATGCAAGATCAAAAATAAATAAAGGAAGAATAATTCTTTAGAAAAATATTTATTTTTAGAAATATTTGATATAATTATAAGAAAAATACGACTATATTCAAAATATAATGTATTTTTTTTAGGAAGGAGTAATAATATTATGAAAGTTTTAAATACAATAGCCATTATTTTTTTCTTTTTATTTATATGTTTTTCTAATGGTTATTGTCAATTTATGAAAGTTGTCAGTACTGTTCCTGTAAATAACCAAAAAGATGTTCCTTTAGATCAAGTTATTGTTATAAGATTTAAACAGCCATTGAGAAAAAATATAGCTAATCCAGATTTAATTTTTGAAGTTCAATCAAAAACTCCTGTTAAATCAACTCTTTCTTTTTCAGACGATAAAAGAACAATTTTTGTAACACCCAATGAACCATTAAAAAGAAATACTTATTATATGGTAAACATAACAACACTTGTTTCAGATATGGAACTAAGAGATTTCTATACAAAAGATGTTCATTTTACGACTATAGGTGGAAATTTTAGATGTATTGCCTATAGTACCCCTGCCGAAATAACACTTCCACCAGGTGGTTTTAAAGATGTATTATATAAATTTACTGAAACAGGTGGTGGAATAGGTGAAATAAAGCGTTGTAAACTCTCCTATGAGACTTTAAATGGTCAAGAAATAAGCAATAGTATGAATGAAATGAAACTGTTTATAAAAGACAAAGAAACAGTAACTCTTCCTGCTTCTATTTCTATTCCTATTGAACTTGGAAATCGTCTTAAAGGTTCTACTATATATATAAGAAGAATTTTCGAAGGCGTTGATGGAGATAATAATTACTTTACAATAAGAACTGGAATAAAAACAACTATTGCTGATAATATAAATGTTTCAAATAATAATTGGAAAGCAACTGTAACATCTCCAGAATATGGAGCTGTTGTTCCAAAAGGTTCTATTATTTCTGTCGAATCTGTACTAAATGGAGTACCAAATAGTCAAGTTCATGGTTGTTGGGTTGTAAATGGCACTCCAACTGGATTTTTTGCTGCAAATACAGATGTTAATGGAAGATTAAAACAATCTTTCTCTGATAAATTTTTGGCAGCAAATTCAGGAACTTATTCTGTTGCACTTCAAATTATATCCCCAGTAAAAATGACATGTGAACCTATTGAATATATTGTTAGTGCTTCTCCTGTAAATTCTCCTATATTGATGTATCCAAAGCCTTCACAAATATTTAAAAAGAATTCTTCAAACACTCCTTCATTTAAGTGGGCTTCAACTCTTGGGGCTATTTCATATAAATTTGCAATTTCCAAAAAGAGAGAAGACGCTTCTAAAGTATGGGTTGATTGTACAACAAATAGTTATACACCAACTTGGGTAAAATGGAGTGAATTGGAAACTGGAACTTTTTATTGGTTTGTAAAACCAGTTTTTCCAGATGGGAAAGTTGGAAATGAAGCCCCTCCAAGTATGTTTATGATTAATGATTAATTACCATGTTAAATATTGAAAAAAATATACTAAAAAATATTGATATTTCAAAATATTCCTCTTTTAAAACAGGAGGAAAAGCAGATCTATTTTTCTACGCAGATACAACTGAAAAGTTGAAAGCAATTCTATCCTATACCTCACAAAAAGATATTCCAATTTTTATTGTAGGTGGTGGAACTAATATATTATTTTCAGATAGAGGCTTAAGGGGCATGTTAATTGTCAATGCTACATCTGAAATAAATTTACTAGATGATAATTATGTTACATGCTCTTCTGGTATAAAAATAGAAAAACTTATGTCATTTTGTTTAAAAAATAGCCTTTCTGGAGCTGAATTTTTGACAGGTCTTCCAGGAACAATAGGAGGAGCTATTTATGGAAATGCAGGAGCCAATGGTTCTGAGATATCAAATTTAATCGAAAATGTAGAATTATTTTCTAAAGATAAAGGCTTTTTTACCTTAGATTCAGGGGGCATGTCATTTTCATATAGAAACAGTGTTTTAAAAGCAAATGAAATGTCAAAAATTATAGCAATATCTGCTAAATTAAAATTAAATAATGGAAACATTTTTGAAATAAAAGATAAGATGAACAAATCAATGGTTAAAAGAGTAAAAAATCATCCTTCAAAATTGATAAAATCCTGTGGTTGTTTTTTCAAAAATCCATCTAAATTATTTCATGGTGAAAAAATATCTGCAGGGAAACTACTTGATATGTTTGGAGCTAAAAATATGAGAGTTGGCAATGCTTGCGTTTCCCAAAAACATTGTAATTTTTTGATAAATGAGGCAAATTGTTCTTCCTCAGATATTTTTGAACTTGCTAAAAAATTAAAAGATGTCGTTTTTAAAAATACTGGGATAATTCTTGAAAATGAAGTGAGAATTATTTCAGATGAACCTCCTTTTGTATCAGTACAATTATAAAAAAAGTGGTGTGAAAGTTTTTTCACACCACTTTTTTTACCATACAAATTTTGTTTTCACATTCTTTTACTTCACTTTTACCATCGTGTTCTATAGTCTTTACCTTTATATTCTATTTCGTCTTCGTTTATAGTCCATTCTTTTTCTTCATAGCCTGGTTTTATCTCTATATATTCTTTTATTTCACAAGCACCATCATTATATTCAAGAACTACTTTATGTGAACCAAAAGGAACTTTAAATTCTTCTCTGTCATTTGGCTCAAGCTGTTTTTCATTGTGATCATCTATTACTACATAAAATTTTACATCTGTCTCATTTATTATTTTTATTACTCCATCTCTTCTGTGTTCATGGTCATGGTGTTCAGGATTGTAATGATCATAATGATTTGGTGGATGTGCTACAGCAGTTTTAGCAAATAAAAATAAACAGCAGAAAAAAGCTATAATTAAAAATTTATATTTCATTTTTTTTCTCCTTATTTTTTTATTTCAGTAGATTTTTCTTTTGTTTTTATTGCAAAAACAGAAAAAATTCCCAAGATTGACATAATTCCAGATATTCCAAAACTTATTGTAAAGTTTGACATATCCATTATTTTACCTGCGAGATAAGGTCCTATCAAACAACCTATCATCATCGCCGATATTATAATTCCAAATGCTGTGTTTATCTTTTCTTTAGGTAAGACTTTCGGAATTATAACATATACAGGGGTCATTATTATTCCCGCCCCAAAACAGAAAAATATTAAAGATATAAACATTGGTATTTGAGCAAATGGAATAAATATAAGTCCTAATCCTTGGGAAATCAATCCAATATTCAATATTACTTTTGAATATTCCCCTTTAGACAATATTTTTCCAACTATAGGAGCAAATAATATTGCCCCCCATAATCCAGCAGATAACATTGTGCCTCTTATATGCCAATCTATTTTTAAATGTTCATAATAAGATGGAGCTAATGTTACATAAGCCATTGAAGCAAGATTTGCCAACAATACTATTATTGCGAGTGGAATTATTATATTTGCATTTGGAATTCCTATATTCTTTTGACTGTCTTTTATATCTTTATCCTTGTTATTTGTCTCTGGAAAGAATAAAAATAAAACTGCCAATAATCCTGAAATTACTGTAGGAATATAAAAAGATTCAAAGAGACCTATTTTTTGTGCTATGTTATGATAAAATGTCAGTGTTAAAATAGAACCAACTGGTATGGCTGTATTAAAAAATCCCATTAATTGTGGAACATTTTCTTTTGGTAAATATTGCGGAATTATCCCTGGCACTAAAACTGATATTGTAGCACAACCTATTCCTATTAATATTCTTCCGATAACTGCTGAATTGTAATTTGCAAAAATAGGAAATAATAAATTTCCTATACATATTAAAAATAATCCCAATACTAAAATATATTTTCGACCTATTTTATCTGCTAATTTTCCTATTGGAGTTGATATAAATATTCCAGGTAGGGATATTATTCCCATCAATATCCCTAACATTGAATATGATATGTTTAGAATTTCTTTTAAATCATTGTTTATAGGTGTCAATAATTGTATATTTATTCCCATTACTGCCATTGACAGCCAAGCAATAAGAAATATTAAAATATTTTTAATCATAATTATAAATTTTATTTCAAATTTTGATAAAATTTACCGCAATTCGGTAAATTAACTGCTAAAATTATAATTCTGTTGTGTGAAATAATATTATAAAAAATCCCCATTTTTATTTGGGGATTTAATTATTTCATTATATATAATGATATATATTTTTTGTTGATATGAAAATTACATTTTTTCTTTTTGAGGTTCTCCATGTACAGAATTTATTTCTGAAGCAACTACAAATTTAAAATTTCTTGAAAAATTTTTGTTGTTATTTATAATCAATACATCTATATATTCTGCATTTATAGATTTTTCATTTTGTGGAATTTCATAACTCTCGGTCAATTGTCTCACATTGATTTTTTTAATTTTTTCACCCTCTGGGCTGAAAAACCATACATCAAAATTACAATCTATTTTTCCTATAATATCTTCAGAATTTAAATAAAAATATTTTCCATTTTTTATCGTAAATTTTACATTGAACTTGTAAGGTACAGAAAATTTTGCATTTCCTTCTGGATACGAATACACTTCATAAGCTGAAGAATCATGGGGTATCAAAAAACCTCTTCTTAAACTCTCTGCATTAGAAATTCCTAAAAAAGTTAAAAATAAGGTAAATGATAACAAAACTACAATGTATATATTTTTTGTAATAAAAGGTCTCATATTTTAATTTTTCTCTTCACTCTGTATAAATTTTTTGACAGAAGGCATTAAATCATTTATAAAAAGTTCCATTTTTCCCCTCCGTTCATCATTTTCAAGTATCTGTTTTAAAATACTTGATTTCATTGCAGAAAATCCTTTGTTTTTTGCCATTTTTGAACCAAATTCTTTTTTTAAAGCACTTTCAACTATTCTATCTGTAGCTTCTTCAAGAAAATTTTCTGAATTTTCATCTAAATTTGACAAATTTTTTATAGCACTATTTCTAAATTCCTGCATTTTTTCATTTTCTGCCTGTTTTTGAGCTTGCTCACTTATTGCAGATGTATCACCACTTTGTATTCCAAAGAAGTGACTTTGATGTTTTTCTACAGGAGAATTTGATTCATTTTTAGCTTTTTTTTGGGATATATATAACTCTTCAGTTGTAAACATCATCCCAAATTGATTAGGATTTATAGAATTATTCATTTTAGCTATATCCTATATTATATTAATAAATAATTTGCGAAACGCTTTTTAATATAATCACTTTAATTTTCTTTTTAGTAAATACTTTTCCTGTTTTTTTTTTATTTGAAACTATTATTACAAATATGTACATTTTTTTTAAATGTTAAGAAAATGTCTAAAATCTTTAAGAGTCTGTAATATCACTCTTTTTAACATACTGTTAATATTTCGTTAACGAATTTGTAAACTGTTTTAGTTATTATTTAAACAAGTAAAAGTCTTTTTATAGATATTTTAAGAAATTCTCCAAGAAGTGAGGGGGGCATATTTAATGGATATATTTAATGTTTCACAATGTTATGAAAAAGCTCTTGACGCTGCATCCCTTCGTCAACAGGTCATTTCAAACAATATTGCCAATGTAAATACTCAGGGATTCACTCCTTCAAAAGTCAATTTTGAAGATGAAATGAAGAGATGTATGGCTGCTGCAAATGACAATGACGGTTTTCAAGTAGTTTGTGATTTTTCTGACGAAGACCTTGGCGTTGTTGGTTCAGCTGATGGTATCGCAGGAGTAAAGCCAAGTGTTGTTTCAAGTGGTACTAAAGTAGATGTAAATCAAGAAATGGTTGATTTAGCTAAGAACAATGTTATTTTTGATGCATTGACAGCACAGGTTACTGGTAGATATTCAAATCTAAAATATGTTATAGATAACTATGGAAGATAATTTTGAAATATAATATATAAAAGGTTAAGAAAAGGAGGCTATTTAGAATATGGATTGCGGAATGTTCAGATCAATGGATATAGCGGCATCAGGTATGTCTGCAGAAAGATTCAAACTTGATTTAATTGCCGACAATATCGCTAATGTAAACACAACTTCCACTAAAGATGGGACACCTTATTTAAGAAAGATGGCTGTTATAACTGCAAAAGATGCTCCAGCATTTGCACTCCCATGTGGATTAGGAGATGATGAACCTTCAGTTCCTTCAACTGGAGTTCAGATTTCTGGATTCAAAGTTGATACATCTGAAAATGCTCTTAGATATGTATATGATCCAAGTCATCCAGATGCAGTTCAAGAAGGAAAATGGAAAGGATATGTGGCCATGCCTAATATCAACATTATTTCTGAAATGACTGAAATGATGAAAGCTTCAAGAGCTTTTGAAGCCAATTCAACTATTATCGAATCTGCTAAAACAATGGCTCAAAAAGCCATTCAGATGAGCAGAATATAATTTAACTTGAGGAGGAAATAAAAAATGTCAGCTCCTTTAAATGCAATCTCTGGTATAACCAGCAATATTCCGTCAATATCTTCGGATATGACGAAGTCTGTTTTTGCTAAACCTGAAGTAGGCGGTGGATTCGATTCAGTTTTTACAAGTTGTATGAACAAAGTAAATACTACAATGAATGCAACCCAAGAACTCGGAGATAAAATCGCAACAGGTGAGGTCGGTAGTCTTCACCAAGTTTCAATAGCTGAAATGAAATCAAAGATTATGCTTCAGCTTACAACACAAGTCGCTGCAAAACTTTCATCTGCTGCTTCTACACTTTTCAATATGCAGATGTAAACATTGTCAAGGATATTTATTTATATTTGTCAAAATATAATTTTGAAAAAAATTTAAAAGAGAGGTGCTTATATGGCTACTGGAATACAAACAGGAATGAGGACTGGCTCAGCCCCCATGCCTACAGGTACACGTGGCGGTGCTCCTGCAGGTGGCGGTTCTCCAATCCAAAAAATGATGCAGTCGCTCAATGCTTTGTCAAAAACACAAAAAATAATATTTGGTAGTATTATTGGTGTTCTTCTTATTTCAGCAATAGTATTTGCTGTAATAAGTAAAAACAATGAGTTTGTACCACTTTATGAAACTCCTTTGACAGAAACAGATGTAAGACAGATTTCTGAAAAACTCACAGAGTTCGGAACAAAGTATTCAACATCTGAAGGTGGAAAGGATATCCTCGTAGCTCCATCAGAGAGAAGCGGAATCAGAATGAGACTTGCTCAATATGGTCTTCCACTTCGTAAACTCAGTATCCCTGAGCAGGGTGGACTTACACCACAAACTCCAAAGCAGATTGATGCAAACAATCTTCAACTTCTTCAAGTAGATCTTACAGAATCTGTAAGACAGATTAATGGTGTTGCTGATGCTTATGTAAAAGTTGTTATGCCAAAAGATGACAGTTTTTCAACAGAAAAAGCTCCTTCAACTGCAACAGTAATGTTAAAACTCCAACCAGGAATTACTCTTACTGCAAGTCAAATTAAAGGTGTTGTTCATCTTATAGCTTTCTCAGTTGAAGGTCTTGATCCAAAGAATGTAAAAGTTGTTGATACAAACGGTATGATTTTAAGTGATATTCCTTCAATCAATGACGACCAAAACGATCCTTCAGTTTTAACTGGACAGCAGAATGACAAGAAGATTGCTTACGAACAAGAACTTCAGAAAAAAGTACAGGCTATGCTTGATTCAACATTAGGTCCAAACAAAGCAAGAGTTGCTGTAAATGCAACACTCGATTTTTCTTCAAAGACAAAAGAGAGCAAAGTTGTTGGTGGCGTAGGAAATACAAGCGGTGAAGTAGTTGTAAAGAGTAAAACTTCAACAGAAACATACACATCAGATCCAAATTCTGGAGATGATTCAAGTGGTGCAGTTCAAATGTCCTTCAAGGGCGGTTCTGCAGATGCAAACGCAAATTACAAAAAAGTTGACAAAACAGAAATCAAAGATGTAAACCAGACAATCATAAAGGTTCAGACACCTGCTGGAACACTTGAAAGACTTTCTTGCAGTGTTCTCGTTGACAATCTCAAACCAAATCAAGTAGCAAAAATTCAAGGTATCGTCAAAGACGCTATCGGAATTGATGAGACACGTGGTGATTCAATAACAGTCGAAAGTATGCCTTTCAATCGTCAGAACGATGAAATGAATGATATGAGAGCTGCTATGGCTGCTGCTCCTGCAGTTACTGCTCCTGCAAACACAAATATGGGTTCAGTTGCTACAGTTGCTGGTGCTGGTGTAATTGCAATTCTTCTCGTACTTGCTGTAGTTTATATGGTTCGCCAGAAAAATGTACAGACAGAACAGTCAAGAGTTCTTCTTGGTTCAAATTCTATAAATTCAACAACAGTTGATATTTCTGATTTGACATCTACAAAGAATGGAACAAGTACACTTCCAACAGAAACAAAAGTCAATACCTCAGAGACACTTGAAAAATTGGCAAAGAATCAACCAACTAAAGTCGCTGAACTTCTCAAGAGTACATGGCTTGTAGATAAGTAAGTTTTAAAATAACAAAATATTATAATAGAGGTGAACTCAAATTTCGAACCTTTCGGCAAAACAGAAAGCAGCTATACTGTTGGTATCCTTACCACCGGAGGTTTCAGCATCGGTTTTTAAAGAATTCGGTCCAGAGGAAGTCCAAGCCATCAGTTTGGAAATATCTAAATTGCCTCAGATTTCACCAGAAGTCAGGTCCAAAGTTATTGAGGAGTTCCTCGGTACTTCGGATATACCAGGGCTAAAAGATCCAAATCAGAAAAGCAATACACCATTTCCAACTGTTGGCGGACCACCGACGAGAAGAATTAGTGGAGATACCTCTCCGACAATGGGAGGAGGAACCAAAACTACAGTTTCTCGCCAGCGTCCTCTGGACTTTTTGCGTAATGTGGATCCCAAACAGCTTATAGTGCTATTAAGAAAAGAACATCCTCAGACAATAGCTTTAGTTTTATCATATTTACATGCTTCACAAGCCTCAGCTGTGATTTCAGAGTTGCCTTCTCAAATGCAAACTGAAGTTGCGAGAAGACTTGCAGAAATTGGGCATGTACTACCAGAAGTCCTTGCAGAAGTTGAATCTGTTCTTCAAAATAGACTTTATTCACTTATGGAAGGCGATGGTCTTGATGAGTCAGATGGCAAAGAGGCACTTGTTGAAATTTTAAGTCAATCAGATCGTTCTACTGAGGAGAAAATTATAACAGGATTGACTAAAAAAAGTCCTCATCTTGCCAGTGATATTAAAAACAAACTCTGTGATTTTGAAGACCTTGAACTCATTGATGAAAATTCGCTTCAAGCAGTTTTAAGACTGACAGATATCAGAGATTTAGTTATGGCACTTAAAGGTGCAAGTAAACATTTATCTGAGAGAATTTATAACTGTATGGAACCTGAAGTTTCTAAGGCTTTGAGAGATGATGTCGAAGCACTTGGAACAGTACCTTGGGAAAATATTAAAAATGCTCAACAGCAAGTTAGAAATATTTTGAGAGGACTTGTTACTTTAGGAAAAGTTAAGTTTAAGTAAAAATTCGAATTTTAATTCGAGTTTAAAAGAGGAGGTATGTTTGTGGGTATTGTAAAACGCCGATTTATACCATCGGAAAATCAAGAATCTGAAAATCGTGGATTTAATTCGACCATGACTAATACTGGACTTACAAGTCCTTTATTTAAAGGTTCACAATCAAATTCTATAAACATGCCTTCTCCAACTGTTACTAATTTAAGTCAAACAATGACTAAGACACATAGTGGAGGTCTTATAAAAGGCGGTTCTTATGCTTCTTTTGTAACAAATAAAGAATCAGAAGTTACTCCACCTATTCTTAATAATAATGACAATGACGATTTAGAAGGTGTAATGCAACTTGAAGAAGATTTGCATCCAGAAGGTGTTAAATCTTCAGGTAGTTTGCCACCAGCTCCTCCTGCTTCTCCTCAAATAGATAGACTTTTGATTGAAGAAGCAGAAAAAAAAGCTGCTGATATTGTAAAAAAAGCAAGAGCAGAAGCTAAAAAATTGATAGAAGAAACAAAATTGTACAGCCAATCAGCTTTTGCACAAGCTGAGACTGATGGTTTTAATAAGGGAAGAGAAAGTGGATTTGAAGCAGGTAAAGAAGAGATGACCAATCTCATTCTTCAAGCTAAAGATGTTTTAAATCAGGCAATAAAAGAAAGAGAGCTCCTAATTAGAAGTATTGAACCAGAAATGGCAAAGCTCTCAGTAAGAATAGCAGAGAAAATAATGCGGTACCAAATTGACATAGACCAAGGTGCCGTTGTAAATATGATAAGTTCAGCCCTTGATACTTTAAAACAGAGGGAAGAAATAATAATAAAAGTAAATCAAGAAGATTATTATTATGCAAAAGAAAAAAAGTCTGTTTTTGCCTCTATGGTAGAAGGTCTTAAAAAACTTGATGTTGTTGTTGATTCAGGTGTTGATAGAGGTGGTTGCATAATTGAAACAGACCTTGGCAATATAGATGCCAGAATCTCTACACAGATTCACACTTTAGAACTTGTTTTTGATAAAGTTGCAGAAGAGAGAAAACAAGAATATGAAGAAGAATCAAGTGAAAATTCTGTAGGTTAGTAAGGTGATAAATAGTGAAAAAGTTAGAAGATTTTAAGATTAATTTTGAACCTTACAGAAGTGCATTAGAGGCAACTCCTCTTGTAAAAATGCATGGCAAGGTAACTCAACTTATTGGTTTAACTATTGAATCAGAAGGTCCTTCTGTTCAAATGGATGAGTTGTGTTACATTTATAGAAAAAATAGTCCCAACCCTTGTAGGGCTGAGGTTGTAGGTTTTAAGGGCAATAAAGTTCTTTTGATGCCTATTGATGACATGTCTGGTATTGCACCAGGTTGTGAAGTCAGGGCTACAGGTAATCCATTGATGATAAAAGTTGGTCCAAAACTTTTGGGTAGAGTTTTGGACGGTCTTGGAGAACCTATTGACGGGAAAGGACCTATTGAATATGAAACTGAATATCCTGTCATAAATAACCCTCCAAACCCATTTCAGCGTCCAACAATTAAAAAACCTATGGCACTTGGTGTAAGAGCTATTGATTCTCTTCTTACATTTGGAACTGGTCAACGTATGGGAATTTTTGCAGGTTCTGGTGTAGGTAAATCTACTACTCTAAGTATGATTGCTCGTAATACCACGGCCGACATCAATGTTTTAACACTTGTTGGAGAGCGTGGTCGTGAGCTTAGAGACTTTATTGAAAAAGATTTAGGTCCAAAAGGACTTGCACGAAGTGTTGTAGTTGTTGCTACTTCAGATAGACCTGCTCTTGTTCGTATGAAAGGGGCATATACTGGAACTGCTGTTGCTGAGTATTTTAGAGACCAAGGTCAAGATGTTTTTCTTATGATGGATTCTGTTACTCGTTTTGCCATGGCTCAGAGAGAAATTGGACTTGCTATTGGTGAACCACCAGCACAAAAAGGTTATACACCTTCTGTGTTTGCTAAAATGCCAGGTTTGCTCGAAAGGGCAGGCACTGCTCCAAAAGGTTCTATCACTGCAATTTATACAGTTCTTGTCGATGGTGATGATATGACAGAACCTATCGCTGATAATGTTCGTTCTATTCTCGATGGACATATTGTTCTATCAAGAAAAATTGCACATGCTAACAGATATCCTGCTATAGATATTCTTCAAAGTGTGTCTCGTCTGTTTAATGCTGTTACAACTAAAGAACATAGAGCTGCTGCATCTAAAATGCGTGATGTGTTATCAACATATAAAGACAATGAAGATTTGATCAATATCGGTGCTTATAAAGATGGTAGTAACCCAAAGGTTGACTATGCAAAAAAGATGATAGAACCTGTATATTCATTTTTAAAACAAGGTATTGATGAGCCTACTACTTTTGATGATACTATACAGAGATTGATCAATATGATGAATTAATGAGGCTTATTTATAATGGCAAAAGGTTTTAAGTTTAAACTTCAAAGTGTTCTCGATTTAAAATTTGATATTGAAGAAGAAGAAAAAAGAAAATTAGCTGATGTCATGCAACTTCAAGAGAGAGAAGAACAAAAATTGATGAGCATGCAGGCAAGACAGGCACAGTTGATCGCAGAACTTAAAAAGAAACAGGGCGAAGGTGCAATAAATATAACTGAGCTTCAGATGTATTCAAGAGGTATAGAAAAACTTAAAAATGACATCATAGGTCAACAACTTCGTTTAAAAGAAGTTGCGATCATGCTTGACGATCAGAGAAAACGACTTATAACTGCAACTCAGGAAAGAAAAATTTACGAAAAGTTAAAAGAGAAACAACAACAGGCATTTAAAGAAGAAGAAGAATATAAAGAGAAGTTGCTCATAGATGAATTGGCAACTTTGAAATATGCTAAGGTTAAACCTAAAGAAGAATAGGTACCGCAATTTTCAAAAATATTGTATTTTTTATTTGACATTAAGACGAATTTTATAATTAGTGAATTTAATATATAAATAAGTTTAAAAATATAAAAAACAAAGGAGGGTTCAAATGTCCGTTTTTGACAGAATTTCTCAAATTCATTCGAGAATGCATAGTATGCAATCTCAGTTTTCAAATGTTTCAGCTTCAAATTTTGCTCCTTCAGGTGTCACATCTGGGCCAGCATGCTTAAACACTCCTACATCTCAGACTTTTGAACAGATTCTTGCGAATTCTGGTTTAAAACCAGGTGAGGGAGTTTCTTCAGAAAATATTTCTTCAAATACCGCTTATAAAGGTTCTGAAAAAGATTTTGAAGGCATAATAAAAGATGCTTCTAAAAAATATGGAGTTGAAGAAGATTTCATTAGAGCTATAATCAAACAGGAATCAGGATTTAATCCAAATGCTGTATCTTGTTGCGGAGCTCAAGGAATGATGCAGTTAATGCCTGAAACAGCAAAAGATTTGGGTGTTACAAATCCAATGGATCCAAGAGATAATATCATGGGCGGTGTAAAATACATCAAACAGATGTTAGACCGTTATGATGGAAACAAGACAAAAGCACTCGCAGCATATAATGCAGGTCCGGGAAATGTCGATAAATATGGTGGTGTTCCTCCTTTCTCAGAGACACAAAATTATGTAAATAATATTCTTTCAATGTACCAAGAATATAAGAAATCTTAAACAAAGAGAGGATTTTTTCATGAATATAACAAGTTATGATCCTTTAAAGGATAGAGATTACGAAAAATCTTCATCATCTTCTTCAGCAAAAGGTGGTGCTATTACTGATGGCGATGTCGCTACATTTGCAAATATGTTAGAACGCAAGACAAATGGCGACAATGATGTAAAAGAAAAGACAAAAGAGGCTATTTATTCAGATAAAGAAGCTAAAAAAGAGAGTGAAAAGAATGCAAAAACAGCTTCTAATTTGCCAAATACTGCAAAGATGTCTGCCTCTAAACAGCTTTTATATAACATGCCTTATATGAACAAAGCAACACTTTCACTTGCTCAGAAAAGTGCAATGGGATTAAATGCTGATGGTACTTCAAAGGCTATGGTTATGTATGGAAATAATCAGAACATGACTGCAGGCAAGACTGGTGAAGCTGTCAATCTTCAAGCTCAGACAAAGGCTGCAGAAGCAAATGGAATTGCAAAAACTGATGAAGCAAAAGCTGGCAAAGAATCAAAAGCAAAATCTCCAGCACTTGGTGTCAATGCAAATATTTCTGCTCAAAATACAGAACAGACAGAAAAGCCAATTACTAAAGAAGTAAGCAAAGCCGAAAAGACAGAAGCTGAACGCAATGTCAAGAGAGAAGAAGTCATCAAACAGATCATCAACCATGTTGAATTGAAGAATTTTGCAGGTAAGTCAGAACTCACAATTAAGATGAATCCTGAATTCCTCGGTGCAATGAAGATGAGACTTATATTTGAAGGCGATAAGGTCTCCGCAGAATTTAATACAACTTCAAAAGCTGTTCGTGAAGCAATCGCTGATTCTTCAGATGAACTTTCACAGGCATTTAATAAAAAGGGTATTAAAGTTGGTCATATCGGTGTAAAACTCGTAGATAAAGTTTCATAGAAAAATTTGAAATAAAAAGTAGAACTATATTGTGAAAGCGGTAAGGAAATTTTCTTTACCGCTTTTTTAATAGAATTTTTGAAAACATAGTGTACAGAAAATGAATATGGCTGGTTAGTGAAGTAATGGATTATGTGGCAAGAGAGACGCAGAGTAGAAAATTTGTAGATTGTTTGAAGGAATTGAAAATTGACATACTCCCCATAAATTTAGGGGATTCTGGCATATTAACGAACCTTGCCTCTATTTTAAATTAGAGGTCTTACGAGTTCTATCTACAATGGTTGATGCCCCAACCATATTCTTTATTTATTATTATGTTCCTTGTTTTAATTTAAGTTTAGAGAACAGACGATTACCTTCTCTATCTATGTTTATTCCTGCGTTTATATCACGATCATGATGAACACCACAAACAGGACAAGTCCATTCTCGTATCCGTATATGCCTGTATACTGTCATTTTATCATTGCGAGGCTTTAGCCGTGGCAATCTCAAGCACTTTTTTATTAACTAACACAACGAGTTAATTATGAAAATATTTTATATTATTAAACCCCCAAAAAATACAAAAAAAAATCATTGCATAAAATCTTTAAAAGTAGTATAATTATAAAATACAGCAAAAAATACCCCAACAATAAAGGGAAAGAGGACAAAATATGGTAGAAGGTCTTTATGTTACTGGGATAGGCATGGGGGTTGTATTTGCTTTTCTATGTATTCTTGTACTTGCTATAACATTGACAGATATGCTTGTAGCTAAATATGAAAAAGCAAATCCACCAGCAGAAATTGCAAACAAACCAAAAGCTAAAAAGTCTATACCAGAAGAAGAAGTTATAGCCGTTGCCATTGCTTCGGCAATTAAACATGGAGAGTTAGTATAAATATGGGTAAGAAAAAAATTAAAGTAATGGATACGTCTTTCAGAGACGGATTTCAGTCAGTCTATGGAGCGAGAGTTTTCACTAAAGATTTTCTTCCCGCTCTTAAAAGTGCAATAGAAGCAGGATTAAGACATTTTGAAGTAGGTGGTGGAGCAAGATTTCAAGCCCCTATATTCTACTGTAATGAAAATGCTTTTGACATGATGGACACAATAAGAAAAACAGCAGGTCCAGAAATTGAGCTTCAGACACTCGCAAGAGGTGTAAATGTCGTAGGTCTTGAATCACAGCCTAAAGACATCATCGATCTTCATGCTAAAATGTTCAAAAAACATGGCATGACAACGATTAGAAATTTTGATGCATTAAATGATGTCAATAATTTAGATTATTCAGGAAGATGTATTAAAAAACATGGATTAAAACATGAAGTAACTGTAACAATGATGGAATTACCTATTGGTTGTGAAGGAGCTCATGATGTTCCATTTTATGAAAAAGTTTTAAGAAGTATACTTGATGCTGGAATTCCATTTGATTCTCTATGTTTTAAAGATGCATCTGGTACATCAAGACCAAGAAAAGTTTTTGAGACAGTAAAAATGGCAAGAGAATTAATCGGTTCTGACAAAAGCATAAGATTCCATTCTCATGAAACAGCTGGAACAGGCTTAGCATGTTATTTATCTGCTCTCGAAGGTGGAGCTGACGCAATAGATTTATCAATGAAACCTGTTTCAGGTGGAACAGCACAGCCTGACATCGTATCAATGTGGCATGCTCTCAAAGGTACAGAATACGATCTCGGAATCGACATCAAAAAAATCATAGAAACTGAAGAAATTTTTAAAGAGTGTATGAAGGACTATTTCCTGCCTCCTGAGGCTACAACAGTAAATCCTATGATCATTCAATCCCCTCTCCCAGGTGGTGCCTTAACAGCAAATACCCAAATGATGAGAGACAACGGAACTATGAACAGATTCCCAGAAGTTGTAACAGCAATGAATGAAGTTGTATCAAAAGGCGGTTTTGGAACTTCTGTAACACCTGTTTCACAATTCTATTTCCAACAGGCATATTCAAATGTGATGTTTGGACCTTGGAAAAAGATAACAGACGGATATGGCAAAATGGTTCTTGGATATTTTGGAAAGACACCTTGTGAGCCTGATCCTGAAGTAGTAAGAATGGCTTCAGAACAGTTAAAACTTGAACCAACAAAAGAAAAAGTTGTTAACATCAATGACAGAGACAAAACAAAAGGCATTGAATATGCAAAAAAAGTTTTAAAAGAAGCTGGTCTTGAAGAGACAGATGAAAACATATTTATAGCTGCCTCTTGTAAAGAAAAAGGTATCGAATTCCTAAAAGGAAATGGAAAAATTGGTGTCAGAAAGAACGAACCTGAAAAGAAAACTACATCATTGACAAAAACCAAAAAATCAGATACATATACAGTAACTGTAAATGGCAAGAGTTATGTAGTTAAACTCGATTCACAATGTACAAAGGCAACTGTAAATAATTCTACTTATGACATAGATGTAAAAGAAGGTTCTACATCTCTTGTCAAAAAATCTTCTTCATCAAATGAAGGCACAGAGATAAAAGCTCCACTACCAGGAAAAATTACAAAAGTTCTTGTAAAAATTGGAGATAAGATAGAAAAAGAAGATACAGTAGCTATCATTGAAGCAATGAAAATGGAAACAGAGATAAAAAGTCCAGTCGCTGGTACTATTTCTTCTATAGATGTTGAATTTGGAACAGATGTACTTACAGATCAAGCAATTATGACTGTAGAAGAATAGGAGGGATCATGGATTTCGGAAGTAAATTACAAGCATTAAATGCAAGCACTGGATATTGGAACTTAATAAAACCACCAAATCCAGCACTAAGTGGAATTGAGCAATTTTTATATCAATTTGGAACTCCGATAATGTTTATTGTCTGCTTCCTTTTGATATATCTTGCAATAAAAAAACAATATGAGCCTCTTTTACTTCTTCCTATTGGCTTTGGAGGATTTTTAGCAAATATTCCAGTCATAAATATGGCCGAGGGCAATGGATTTCTTCACCAAATATATAATTTCGGTATAGAATCAGGATTATTTCCACTGTTTATATTCATGGGAGTAGGAGCATTGACGGACTTTGGTCCACTAATTGCAAACCCTAAAATGGCACTTTTAGGGGGTGCAGCACAATTTGGAATTTTTGGTGCATTGTTGGGAGCCCTTGTACTTGGTGAATACTGCGGATTTGGTTTTGGACTAAAAGAAGCAGCTTCTATCGGAATCATAGGAGGTGCTGACGGCCCAACTTCAATATTTGTAACCACAAAATTAGCTCCTGATTTACTTGGTGCTATTGCGGTTGCTGCTTATTCATATATGGCACTTGTT
This sequence comes from Candidatus Xenobia bacterium, assembly GCA_045114665.1. Lineage (GTDB taxonomy): Bacteria > Vulcanimicrobiota > CADAWZ01 > CADAWZ01 > CADAWZ01 > CADAWZ01. Next base: position 61,037 of record JBGUKW010000318.1, read on the forward strand.
CCAATAATTCAGCCACCAATAATGAAATTATTGACAAGCGAAGAAGAACGAAAAATAAAAATGACTCAGCTAAAACCTGTATCAAAAACGACTAAAATATTATTCCCTATTGTAGTTCTTGGACTTTGTGCATTATTTCTTCCAGACGCAACCCCACTAATGGGAGCATTATGTTTTGGAAATTTAGCTAAAGAATCAGGAGTTGTTGATAGAATTTCAAAAACAATGCAGAATGAATTTATGAATATTGTTACAATTCTTCTCGGATTGGCAGTTGGTTCAAAATTATCTGCAGATAAATTTTTGACAGTTCAGACACTTGGAATTCTTCTTTTAGGACTTATAGCATTTTCAATAGCAACAGCTTCAGGTGTTTTATTTGCTAAACTTATGAACCTTTTTTCAAAAAAGAAAATCAATCCACTTATCGGTGCAGCTGGTGTTTCTGCAGTTCCAATGTCAGCAAGAGTTGTAAACAAAGTAGGACTTGAAAGTGATTCACAAAATTTCTTGCTTATGCATGCAATGGGACCTAATGTATCTGGTGTCATAGGTTCTGCTGTAGCAGCAGGAATATTAATTGCACTTTGTAGATAAAATAATTAACCTAAACATAAAAAACCTTTCCTCTCCTTATATAAGGAGAGGGAAGGTTTTTGTATATTTTTTCTCATATGAACTGAACCCAAAATTACATTTTTTGTTTGCCTTTGCATAAAAATACATAAAAAATATAAAAAAATCATTGCATAAAATTTTTAAAAGTAGTATAATAATAAAATATAGCGAACATAGTGAAAAATTAAGGGCTATTTTGATAGTCCTATTTTTATAAAATACAAGGTGAAAGGAATAAACATGAGTACAATAGAGAATTTCAGAACAAATGAAGAATTCAAAGCTATGACTTCTGCAGCAAGAGCAACTATAGTAACTCCATTTTTTGGAAACAATGTAGAATCTGTAAAGACAATAGCAGAAGCATACAAACTTGCACTTCGTAGCCCTGGTACAATAGAATTGACAGGAATGCCAGTCTATGAACCTGAAAAAATTGGACTTCCAAAAGGTGCAAATCAACTTCTTTTCAACGATGGCAATGTTGTCGGTCGTTGTGCAGCAGCAAGAAGAATCGTAGGAGACACAAACTGTGATCTCAAAAAAATTCTCCCAGTAGTTAGAGAAGCTGTATATAATACAAGATATAAATTAATGTACAGAACAGAAGCCGTTATTGGTCTTGAAAATGATTTCATGATCAAAGCACACCTTTTGATTCCACAAGGCTTTGAAAATATAATGTACTCTTGGCTCTTGAACTTCCAATATATAAATGAAGAATATGCAAAAATGTATGCAAATTCAAGAGAAATCCCAGAGGGTGACATCTATGTATTCTCAGACCCAGATTGGACACACCCAGACTTCCCACTCGGTTTGACATTCTTCGATCCAGAACACAACTGTGCAGCAATCCTCGGAATGAGATATTTCGGAGAATTCAAAAAAGGAACTCTCACACTTGCTTGGGGTTCTGCAGCAAGAAATGGATATGCTTCATGCCATGGTGGAATGAAGCGTTACAACCTCGAAGGTGGAAAATCATTCCAAGCAGCAGTATTTGGTCTTTCAGGTTCAGGAAAATCAACAATTACACACGCAAAACACAACAACAAATATGACATCACTGTTCTTCATGATGACGCATTTATCATCAATGTTGAAAAGAAATATTCAATAGCTCTTGAACCTTCATATTTTGATAAAACAGCTGACTATCCAATGGGTTGCGATGATAACAAATATATCCTCACACAACAGAACAATGGCGCAATCACAGCTGAAGACGGAAAAGTCTATTCAATAACAGAAGACATCAGAAATGGAAATGGAAGAGCTGTAAAATCAAAACTATGGTCTCCAAACAGAGTTGATAGAGTTGATGAACCAATCAACGCTATATTCTGGCTTATGAAAGACCCAACAATTCCTCCAGTTGTAAAAGTATCAGGTGCAGCACTCGGAAGCACAATGGGAGCAACACTTGCAACAAAGAGAACATCTGCAGAAAGACTTGCACCAGGTGTAGATCCAAATGCACTCGTAGTTGAACCTTATGCAAACCCATTCAGAGTTTATCCTCTAAAAGTTGACTATGAACGCTTCAAAAAATTGATTGAAGACGGAGTTGCTTGCTACATTCTCAACACAGGCGAATTTATGGGCAAGAAAATCAAAAAAGAGACAACACTTGGAGTTCTCGAATCAATCGTCGAAGGTACTGCAAAATTTGAAAAATGGGGCAATCTTTCTGACATCGAAATCATGAAAATCGAAGGATTTGATGCTTCATTTGACAATGCAGAATATGCAGAACAATTCTCAAAACGCATGAGCGATAGAATCGAATTTGTAAAATCAAGAAAGACAGAAAAAGGCGGAAAGGACGAACTTCCAGAAGAAGCTCTCCAAGCTCTTGAAAATGTCATCAAAGAAATCAAATAAATTTAGGTAAACAATAAAAAAGTTACACTTGAAAATTTTCAGGTGTAACTTTTTTTTATTAGGGCGTGTAAGAAACTTTAATAGTTTTGTTTTTGAGTTTTTAGGTATAAGTCGCTCACTAATTCTTTTTTTTCGCATATATTGTGCTAATTGCAAGAAACTACTATGGGAAAAAAACATATCGTTCGCTGACTTACACCGTAAAAACTCTTTTACCTGCTAAATAGACAAAAAATAAACTAGCACAAGGCATTGAGTTAATAAAAAATTTGACAAAATAACAAAATAACATTATAATAAACACTGTACCTATTTTAAACAAAATAAGGAGAAAAAACAAATGAAATATGTATGCAAAGTATGTGGATATGTCTATGAAGGCGACAATCCTCCAGAGCAATGCCCAATTTGCAAGGCTATGAATCCATTCAATGAATTAAAAGAAGAAAAAGTCTATGCTGATGAGCACAGAGTAGGCTCAGCAAAAGGTCTTGATGAAAGAATTATTGAAGGACTTAGAGCCAACTTCACAGGTGAATGTGCTGAAGTTGGTATGTATCTTGCAATGAGCAGACAAGCTGATAGAGAAGGCTATCCAGAAATTGCTGAAGCATTCAAGAGATATGCTTTTGAAGAAGCAGACCATGCTGCAAGATTTGCAGAACTTCTCGGAGAAGTTTTGACAAATTCAACAGAAGAAAATGTAAAAATGAGAGCCGCTGCAGAATTTGGTGCATGTGATGGCAAACTCCAACTTGCAAAACTTGCTAAACAGTTAAACTACGATGCAGTACATGATACAGTTCATGAAATGTGTAAAGATGAAGCAAGACATGGCAAAGGATTTGATGGACTTTTAAAGAGATATTTTGGCAAATAAAATTTTAGAAAAATAGAAGAAATAAACCCTTTGAAATAGAAGTTAATTTCAAAGGGTTTATTTTGTTATTGGAGGGCGTGATATGTCTTTACTTATAAAAAATGGAAAAATTATAACAATGGGAGATGATCCCAAAATAATTGAAAATGGTTCTATATACATAAAAAATGGACGAATTGAAGATTTTGGAAATAAAGACGAAGTTGAAAAAAGAAATGAAAAAGCAACAGAAGAAATAGATGCAGAAGACAATTATATAATGCCTGGAATGATAAATTCTCACATGCACCTTTACAGTACATTTGCAAGGGGCATGGCACTTTCTGGAGAACCTGCGACAACATTTGTTGAAATTCTTGAAAAACTTTGGTGGAGACTCGATAAAAAACTAACTCTTGAAGATTGTTATTACAGTGCATTAATGCCAATGATCGACTGTATAAAAAAAGGAGTTACAACAATAATTGACCATCATGCAAGTCCTTATGCAATAATGGGAAGTTTAGATGAAAATGAAAAGGCAGTAAAAGAAATTGGAATAAGAGGCAGTTTCTGTTACGAATTATCAGACAGAGACGGCATAGAAAAAAGAGATGAAGGCATAGAAGAAAATATCAGATTCATAAAAAAATGTAATGAAAATAATGACGATATGGTAAAAGCCATGTTTGGATTACATGCAGCATTTACTTTAAGTGATGAAAGCCTTGAAAAAGCAAGAGAATCTATAGAAGGATTAAATACAGGTTTTCACATTCACACAGCAGAGGGAATTGCAGATGAAAATGACAGTGAATCAAAACACAAAATGAGAATTGTCGAAAGGCTCAAAAAATTTGATATTCTCGGTCATAAAACACTTGCCATTCACTGTGTACATGTAAATGAAAAAGAAATTGATATTTTAAAAGAGACAGATACATGTACTGTTCATAATCCATATTCAAACATGGGAAATGCAGTTGGTGTTGCCCCAATGCTCGACATGATAAGAAAAGGATTGATAATGGGTCTTGGAACAGACGGATATAACTGCGATATATTAGAAGGAATGAAACTTGTAAATGTCCTTCACAAACTAAACACAAGAGATCCAAGAGTATCTTGGGCTGAGCCTCCCCTACTCGCCTTTAAAAATAATTCAATAATAGCAGAAAGACAATTTGGATATCCAATAGGAGTAATCAAAAAAGGTGGAGCTGGTGATGTTGTAATTGTTGACTACAAACCTTGGACACCAATGACAAATGAAAATTTGTTCAGTCATATTCATTTTGGATTCGCTTCACACAATATTAAAACAGTTGTTGCCAATGGTAAAATATTGATGAAAGATCACAATCTTGTAAATATTGATGAAGAAAGAATTTCGAGAAAATCCCAAGAGCTTGCTCAAAAACTTTGGAAAAGAATAAACACCTAAAAGGCAGACAAAAAAACAAAAGGAGAAAATTATGAAAAACAATCCTGCATGGATAATATTGATAATATCCATAATATTGGCTTTTATTTTTGCGATATTTGAAAATTCAAGTAAAACATCTCAAACAGTAGAAAATAAACCTGAAAATAAAATCGTATCTATAAATAAACAAACTCAAAAAGAAAAAATAAATGATAAAATTTCAAATAAAGAAAAAATTGACAAAAATAAAGAAAAAGATAGAATTTCAAATAAAGAAAATCACCAAAAGACAATTCTTCCACCTACAAGTGTAAAACCTGCAAAGGAAGAATTAGTAAAAATTGTCAAAGAAAAAAAGAAAATAGCAAACAATAAAGTTTTGTTGTTAAATGACTATAAAAAAGGTGAAGAAATTACAGGAAAAATAGAATCTCACACATATTTTGTCCAAACAAATCAAGTAAGTACTACAACTAAATTTGATATCAAAAAAGATATTACAATAGTAACAAAAAATAAAATAAATGAAATATCGTATGGAAAAGTTCTTTTTGATTCTTTCATTGAATCTGGAAAAATAGATGCCAAATATGGCAAAAAAAATAGAGAAAGAAATGTAAGGGGATTAAAAGAACACAAAACAAAAAGGGCAAATTTAGATGAATTCATTTTTTCTTCGCATTATATAAAGAATAATGCAATTCCTGAAATGCCTTCAAAACCAATGGGAATAGGAGATACTTGGAAACAAGATCTCTACACAGAAATTATATTGGACAAAAACTTTATAATCACTTACAATTATAAATTGAAAAAATTTACAAAAATAAATGGTAAAGAATGTGCAGAGATAAGCGTAACAGCCAATCAAAACAGTATAAAAGAGGGTGAAAAATCCAATGTTGAATTAAAGGTAAATGGGCTTATTTACTGTGATAAATCAAATGGAAGAATAATAAGATATAATACAAAATTGGAAGCAAAAGTTCCAATTAGCGAAAAATCATCAGCTCATTTAGAAGGCTCTATAATAAATAAGTTTGAACTAAAGTGAAATAAAAAGTGGTGTGAATTTATTTTTCACACCACTTTTTTTAACCAATATATATTAATAATTTTGTGCAGTTACTTCAAAAAAGCTCTGTGGATGATTACATACTGGACATACATCAGGAGCTGATGTTCCAACTACAATATGTCCACAATTTCTACATTCCCAAATTACAACGCCACTCTTTTTAAATACTTCTTCTGTCTCAATATTTTTCAAGAGTTTGCGATATCTCTCTTCATGGTGTTTTTCTATTGCAGCGACCCCTCTGAATTGTTCTGCGAGTTCGTGGAATCCTTCTTCATCTGCTTCTTTTGCCATTCTGTCATACATATTTGTCCACTCAAAATTTTCACCTTCGGCAGCTTGTAAAAGATTCTCTGTTGTGGTTCCCAATTCACCAAGAGCCTTGAACCAAAGTTTAGCATGTTCTTTCTCGTTATCTGCTGTTTTCAAGAATAGAGAGGCAATCTGCTCATATCCATTTTTCTTTGCAACAGAAGCAAAATATGTATATTTATTTCTTGCCTGAGATTCCCCAGCAAAAGCCTCACGAAGATTTTTCTCTGTTTTTGTTCCAGCATATTTATTTTTTGGAGCTTCTCCCATTTTTTCTTCCCCCTCAACAATTTTTTCAAAATCACTTGCAGGATGTTTGCAAAGTGGGCATATAAAATCTTTTGGCAAATCCTCACCAACATATTCATAACCACATATTTTACAACGCCAAACAACCTTTGCAGTTGCTTTTTTCCTCTTTGGCTTGATATTTGCCTGATAGTATGAATAAGTTACTGAAGGCTTATCACTCAAAACTTCCATTTCATCAACTAAAGCTATAAATAAAGTGTGAGTTCCAACATCAATCATATCTGTAACAGTTGCAGATATAAAAGAATTTGTTGTTTTCAATACAGCAAGAGTTCCATTTTTCACTCTCTTTACTTCTTCAAATCCTGCAAATTTATCCGTATCTCTACCTGAAGCAAAACCAAAGCGTTTGAATATCTCAAAATCTGCCTCTTCAGTCAGTATCGAAACAGTAAATTTCTTAGTTTCAGCTATCATATCACGAGTGAAATTTAACTTATTTACAGCAATAGCTATCTTATTTGGTTCTGCCGTAACTTGATTTACGGTATTTATAATACAAGCATTATCTTTACCATCTTTACAGGCAGTTAATACAAAAAGCCCATAAGATATATTATACATAGCTTCATTCATTATTTTTTACCTTTTTTGCCTTTTTTAGCCTTTTTGGATTTTTTAGAATCATTTCTTGCTTCTTCTTCAGCTTTTGCTTTAGCCTCTTCTTCAGCTTTTGCTTTAGCTTCTTCTTCAGCTTTTGCCTTAGCTTCTTCTTCAACATTTACTTCTTCATCACTATTTAACTCTACTTCGTCTATATCTTCATCATCTAAATCTATATCATCTGAAGGCAACTCTTCATCTTCTTCAGCTAAAGAATCATCTTCCAAATCAAGATCATCTAAAATATCATCCTCAACTACTTCTTCAGCAGGTTCTTCAACTACTTCTTCAGCAGGTTCTTCAGCTACTTCTTCAGCAGGTTCTTCAACTACTTCTTCAGCA